>NZ_JBLVPV010000020.1:0-73805 GCF_048286775.1 Flavobacterium glycogeni | reverse complement strand
GATTTCATTACTAACCTCGTAAAAGCTACAAGCAAAAAAGAGGTAATGAGTATCTGTGGATATAGCTATGTGTTTTTAGATGAAATTTGGACTATATAATACATGTGTTTGGTATTACAATTCTAAAATTGAATAAATTACAGATATAAAAAAACCCAATCACTTAAATTATAAGTAATTGGGTTTTTTCTTGCAGAGAGGATGGGATTTTATTTCCTCAAATCTCAAAACTTAACTGTCATGTTTTCAAATACTTACAATTCAAAAAACGTTAAATTTTGACGTTGTTTGACACAAATATGACACAGGATGCAGAGGGAAAACCACAATAAATCCAAGGCTTACCACCTTTTTTACAATTTTCAAAACAGGCTTTTTTCTTAAAAACAAGCCGTTTTCTTCCGTTCTCATGCAATAGCGTAGCGGTTGCATAAAAACCGTTAGTATTGTATTATTTCATAGCACAAATGCGACAGCTTTTGTGCTATGAAATAATACAATACTAACACCGCTTAATAATCTCCCAGAGCGCTAAACCTTTGGGGAGCCCTGTTTTTCCGTTTCCCTTCCCCTTTCTTCTTTATATTAATATTTTTTGTATTATTTGTATTATAATAAGTAAAGTATAGTAAAATAAAGGGTTAACAGAGAATACAAAAAATAATACAAAAAAAAGAAAATACAAAAAAATTGTATTTTTAGAAAAACGAACAAAAAAATAAGCCAAAAACGGATTTTTGGCTTTTAAGGCTAGATTTTGACTTAGAAGTTACAATCTGTATTATCTATGTCTTTTACAAAACCGTAACCTTTTTTATAAATTTCATAGTAAGGCTTGTTCTCACTGTCAATATAATATTTTAATAAAAAACTTTGCGGTTTTCTATCATTATAGGCTAATGTTATAGTTCCTTTTGTTAGATAATATTTTCCTTTCAAAACATTATCAACATCATTGAATACAAAAGTTCCGTTTTTAGCGAAATGAATATTTACTGTTGCTGCGTGAGGTGTCCACCAGCAACCGACTAAAATATTCTTGTTACTGGAATTCGAACGAATTACTTTTTGAGCGATACAAGTTCCAAAAGAAAGAAATAGGATCGCTAATAAAATTGTTTTTTTCATATCTAATAATAAATTAATTTTCTTCGCCGTCACCATCTACGTCACCTGTATAGTACTGGTCAATGTATTGTAATTGTTTGTCAAGAATTGCATCTAGTCCGCTTTCTGTATCATCATATTCTGTAAATTCCGTTTCATCGTCATTTTCTCCGTCTTTGTCATGGTCTTCACTTGACGAGGATAATTCTACGTTGCCATCATTATCGTTATCTTGGGCGTTAATCGTAATTACTTCAACTTCTTCCTCACTACCTTCATTCGCATCGACTATTTGTATTTTTTTTTCTGCAAAAAATGACTTTGCAAGTTCGATTGCTTCATTAATTAATTCTTCTTTTAAATTTGGGGCTACAAAATTTAAAACAACACCCAGCAATGGGAATAAAACACCATCTTTCTCTTTGTAATATTTGCCGTCTATTTTAACAATTTTTGACTTTTCATTAATTGTTGCCGCATCACAAATATTAAATGATAAAATTGAAACTAAAGCAATGGGTATGATTTTTTTCATTTTTTAGTAGGTATTGGTTAGTGTTACTTTTTTATTCCAAACGACCCGCAGATTATGCGGTACGGCTTTTATCCTGTCCACTCAATTTCATGTTTTCGTCTCTCAATCTCAAATTTTCTGCTTCCAGTAATTCTATTATTTTGTCTTTAGATTTAATTAAATCTAAATCTTTTGAATTTCCATAGGTACTGTTTTGCTCTCCTACTGAATATTCATCAATCGATAGTTTTCCTCTCCCAGTAATAAGCCAATTCAAATTTACATCATCAAACTTATTTGATATATCTAGTAAAATTTCAAACGAAGGTTTATTGTTTTCTTTCTTTAAACGATTGATTTTTTCAGAGGAAGCATATTGCAAACCATTTTTTGCAAAATCAGAAATGTTTTTAAATCCCTTATATTCAGATAGTTGTAATATTCTTCTAAAAAATTCATTCATAATAATCAAATTTATTTGTTTTTATCAAACATGTTTGTATATTTGTCAAACAAAGCGGATGAAAAACCACTTTAAAACAGATAAAAAGCAACTTGCAAGATAATAAAATTTTGCAGGGACTTTAGAAAAACAAAAAGGAAATTTTAACAAAAAAATATCCCGTTGCAAAAGCCATAAATACGCCTTTGCAAAACTGTTTTCACAATTATTTGTAAGGCAAATTTTATGCCAATTAGTAAGAAAAATATTCAATATAATAGCGGCCAAAAAAAGTATTTACAGAAAGTACCGATTGCACCAAAAGATAAAGGAACTGTATCGCTATCAATCCGGTACAAAAACAATTTTTGTGCCTTACACCGACGATTTGCAAAACAAATACATCCTTGAATTGCAACGTAATTATGATTACCAAATTCAACTAGAAATACCTATCACATGATAACCGAGAAACAGAAAGAGACGATAATAGAGGTTTTGGGTAAACAATTTTCGAGATTAATAATCCCACACCTCACGAAAAAGAAAATATTTAATGCAGACGGTCACGAATTTTCGCCCGCCTCCATCCAAAAGATAGTTTCGGGAAAGCAACCCAATGAAATAGTAGAACTGGAAATTGCAAAACTCGTTGCAAAGGTTAAAACCCAAAAGAAAAAAAACCAAGAGACTAAAAACAAGTTTTTAAGATAAACGTATGCGACTATTACAAGCTGAAAAATTGGTAAACGAATTAATGGAAAAACATGGATTAATTCAGGACGGATGGAAATTTAACTGGTTAAAACACAGCAGTATTGCGGGAGTTTGTAATTATACCAAAAAGGAAATAAATCTTTCCTTAGAACTCACCATGTTAAACACGGAGAGTGAAGTTAGAGACACCATTGTTCACGAAATCGCACACGCTTTAACACCTAACGAGGGACACGGCAAAAAATGGAAAGCTAAATGTGTTGAAATTGGTTGTCGTCCTGAACAATTCTACACTAACGACCAAAAAGTGACTACTAATTCCAGATACATTGCCACTTGTGAAGCTTGTGGATTAGACTATAAAAGAGAAGAAATAATACTTTCCTGTTTTTGTCAAGCTTCAATAAAAATGAGAGATCGAATATTATTAAAATGGACTGATAGAAAAATATAATATGGCATTTATACACACAAAAAAGCAACTGGAAGCATATAAGAAGAAGATAGAACTGCAAAGGGATTTATTGCCTTTGAGTGACATTTTTACCGAAGAGGATAAAGGCGCAATTGATACAATTTATCGGGATTTGATAGAAATATGCAATCACCGCCTTTTAAGCTTTTCATAAGAATAAAAATAGCCAAAAATAAAGCCACTACCCCAAATAACCAAAAATGAACACTAATTACCCTATAACTACCGAACAACTTTACGAGGCTACAAATAAAGGGTTAGACATATATACTAAGTTTTTGAGCCTTCCCGATGGTGCTGAAAACGGCAAAGTGAAGTTTAAATATCGTGAAAGCGAAACCTCTGAAAGTGCCGTTTTATTCCTGAATAAAGGGGTTTATAAGCTTGTTGATTTTGGAGGCGAAACTTACGATCCTATTTCTATGGTGATGGACAAATTCGGGTTGGAATTTGGTCCCGCATTCAAAAAACTTTGTGACGAATTTAATTTATCTCCAAACAACACCTTTTACAAACCCGAAAAAGAATTTAAAGACACGGAACTTCCTTTGGATTATTTCGATATAAAATTTAAGGACTTCCAAAGTTTAGATCACATCGGGCGTTTTGTAGACCCGTATAATGTAGATTTAGCTGGTTATAATTTTCACGAAGTTGATTCTTACGAAAAAGTAATCATTTCCAGCAAAACCAACCAACCTACTTTATTAAAAGTTACCGCTACCAAGGAATATCCAATTTTTGCCTACACCCCTTATGCTAAAGTTTGGGGCAAACTGTACGAACCAAAAGCAACTAAAAACCAAAAAGGATTTTCAAGCAAGCATTCCTATTTTGGCGCAAAGCCAAAGAGATACGTTCACGGTTTGCAAAGGATTTTAGACAGCGTTGACGTTGACTATATCAAAGAGGTTAGAGAACGCATTAGAACCGAAAAAAACACAAAAGTAAAAGAGGCGTACCTTGAAGAATTGGATGAACTTTTACTGGATGAAATATTTATATGTACTGGCGGGAGTGATGGGCTTAACCTTGCTTCATTGGGCTATGATGTGATTTGGTTTAACTCAGAAAGCGAGCAAGTAAGCCATGAGGAATATATGCTGCTTAAAACCATTGCAAAGAACGTGTATAATCTTCCTGACATTGATAAACAGGGCGTTAAATACGGTAAAGAAGTTGCGGAAAACTTTTGGGAATTGAAATCAGTTTGGTTGCCAAAGGATAAAATGACGGCAAACGGTAAAGATTTTAGAGACTGGTTAGCCTTTTATCGTTCGTCAGATAAAAACGCTATAAAAGGATTTTTTGAAAACCTAAAACGTGGGGCTTTAAAATGCAAATTCTTTGACAAAAAACCATCAAAAACAGGTGCGGGAGTTTATAAAATTAACCTTTCTAACTTGCATTATTTTTTGAACGTAAAAAATTATTACACCTACAAAATTGAGCATAGAAACATAGACATTGCAACCGAAGAACAAGTAATATTCATAAACATAAAAGGGAACATTGTCAGTAAATCATCCCCGCAACTGATACGCAAGTTTTGCGAGCGCTATTTAAAAGACAAAGGGCAAAACCTAGACGTTATCAATTTGATAAAAGCAAGCCCATATTTCAATGAAAATCACTTGTTATCATTGGATAATATCGAATTGGATTTTAAAAATTACGATGCTGAAACGCAATACTTTTTCTTCGATAATCAAGTTGCAAAGGTCACAAAGGATAGTGTGGAATTGAAGAAACACGGTCTGGAAGAAAATTTTTCTTGGAACAAATCAGTGATAAATCACACCATTTTAAAAGAGCAACCATTTTTTGAGTATTACAAAGATGATTTAGGGAATGACAGAATTAAAATTTTACGTCAGGATTGTGAATTTCAAAATTACCTTATCAATGGGTCCCGCATTTACTGGAGAAAAGATTTAGAAGCCCCTTTCAGTAATGAACTGGAAAAGCAAAAATACCATGATGAAAACCGTTTCAATTTGAATGGAGATAACCTAGAGGAAGTCCATCACATTGTACAGGAAAAGCACTACTTAAACAAGTGTTTTGCACTTGGGTATATGTTGCACCGCTACAAACAAGAGGATTACGCAAAGATGTTGTACATCATGGATGATACTGTAAAAGACAGTGACGAAGATGCTAACGGGCGTTCGGGAAAATCCTTAATGCTTCGAGGTCTCAGGTGCTTACTGCCACAACGCTTTTTGATTGATGGAAAAAACAAAACCATTACCACTGACAAGCATATTTTTCACGGACTGGACGAAAACTCTGGTTTTGTTGAGATAGAGGATATGGACAAATACATGGATTTTAAATTTTTCTATACCAAGATTACAACAGGCGTAGTGGTAAATCCGAAACAAACCAAACCGTTTGAATTGGATTTTGAGGAAGTGCCAAAATGGGCTTTAACAACCAATTACGGGCTTGCAAATATTAAAGGTTCAGATATTGGGCGTTTGCTTTTTGTTTCCTTTTCCGATTATTACCATGAGAAAACCGATAATTATTTAGAGCAACGAAAAGTAAGCACTGATTTTAATAACAAAGCATTTTTTCAAACGTGGAGCAAAGAGCAATACAATATTTTTTATAATTTCTTGATGCAATGTTGTCAGTTTTATTTGCAAAACAGAGGTCGTGAATTTCAAGCGCCACAAGATAATATTTCGATTAACAACTTGAAAGCTGGAATTGGTGACGGTTTCATGGAATGGGCTGAATCGTACTTCTTAGAAGAGAATTTAAACGTAAAGATTAATAAACATGAGTTAAGAGATAATTATGTTCATGTGATTGGGGCAAAATCGGCTAAATCAGTTCAAGAATTCCGTAAGTCATTGCAAAGCTATTGCAAATTGAAAGGTTGGGTTTTCAATCCAGCAGAACAACAGCGAAAAGATGGGCGTATTGTTATCAATGCACAAGATCACCAAGGCAAGAAAACGACTATAGAATGTTTCTATATCAAAGCCGACACCTTGACAGAACTAGAGGAACCAACCGCACAACAACTGCAACCCGAAATAAAATTTGAAGAAGTAGAAACCGATTTACCCAACTGGTTATGAAAATAGTTGTAATGAATTTAAGAGTAGCCAACAGGGACGATTTTTCAGACCAACAGGGAAGGAAACGGATAGGCACAATGTATTTTCAACAGTCAATAACGGGAGCGATTTGCACAAAGCCTTTCTATTTTACCGAAAACACAGATTTAACCGCATTTAAAATCTTATACGCCAGTAATCAAATTTATGTACCCGTAGGAATATTTGACGAAGTGGAAATTTTAGAAGAAAACAATAACTAATCAATAAAATTAAAAAAAATGGCAAAGCAAGGCAAAAAAAGAACAATGAGTATCTGTTTAACAGACGTGGACAAAGCAAGGGTTTTGGTACACGCAAACGGCAAAAAATACCTAATGATTGAAACGTGGGATTATGATGCTCCGGACAAATTCGACAATGATTTTAGTATTTCTATTTCAAGAAATAAGGAAGAAGTGGAGAAAGTAAGAAACGGGGAAAAATTAGACCGTATTTTTATTGGCAATGGGAGGATTTGGGAGCAAACCGAAGCCACTCGACCAATGACAGAAGCCGAAATAAACGCAGCAGATGATTTACCGTTTTAATCAATAATTCAGCCCAAAGTTTCAATCATCATCAAAAACTAATCAAAAACCAAGTATTATTTTATGAATCTAAAAACCTTAACCTACATCAGAAATAAAGCAGAATTACAAGCATTGTTTTTAAGCCAGTTTACAGCAGATTACATTCGCAATGAAATAAATGAAATAATCAACGAAACGAGAAAAAGTATTACAGCAGGTGCGAGATTATTTGCAAAAAACATATCGACGTTTGAAGCTATCATTTTCATTGATAGAAACGGTGTGCCTGACGGCTACATGTTATCGGACGAATTAAAAATGAAGCTTCACGATTACAGGGAAACTTTTGCAAAGAAAAAAACATCAAAACTGGTTAGTGAAAATTAAAGCTATGACAACACACGATTTAAAAATAAAATATGAGTTTGCAAAACTCCATTTTGAAGGGAGAAAGGATTGGGAAATACGAAAAAATGATAGGAATTTTAAAGTTGGCGATTTAATAAAATTTAAGATTATAGAATTTGCCAGTAGTACGGGATGGAGTTACACAAGGAAAATAACCCACGTTTTTGAAGATACTAATTTCGGACTGGAAGAAGGCTATGCAATCCTGTCCTTATCAAAATAAAACTATGGCACTCAAATCCCACAATCCGACAAACGCCTTAATAAATCGAAACTTTATTATTCGTGTACTGGATAATCCCAAAGAAAACCCAGTCAAAAACACAAAATTAACCTCTGCAAATAAACTTTCAGGGTTAATAAATGATGAGCAACTAAAAATAAAGCTTTTTAACAAGGTTTTAGACGGTGGCAAAGACAAATACACCTTCCTAATAAGAAACCGCCTTAAAATCGAATTTCACTCAAAATAACTTTAAAAATTAAAAAAAACTAATTATGAATGACACGCTAACCGTAGAAAAAGGAAAAGTATTAGAGGCTTATTCTAAAGCCAAATCGCCAAGAAGAGTAATGTTAGAAAACCTTTTCGGAATTAAAACCTTTCAACCTGAAATTAAGGAACGAATCAAAAATTTTGACGATGTGTTGAGAGAGAATAAAATTGCGAAAGGTTGTTTTCTAAAATCATGTGAAGGTTTAACCACTGATGAAGTGGCTTATAAGCAATTAAAGGAAATTCTTAAAGCATTCAATGAAGGTTGGGAACCGGACTGGACAAATAGCAGTCAAGGTAAATATTATCCTTGGTTCAAGATGGGTTCTCCTTCGGGTGGCGGTTTTTCGTACGGCGACTACGATAGCTGGCGCACGGATTCGCGTGTCGGCTCGCGCCTTTGCTTCAAATCGGCTGATTTAGCAAAACATGCAGGGCAATTATTTGAGAGTATTTACAAAGATTTTTTAACAGTTTAAAACAAAAAAAATGTACACAGAAATTAAAACATTCGAAGACGCTTGTAAGGCTATTAATGTAGAGCCTACTATTATTCCAGATTTTTCATTGTTTCCTGAATCAGACAGACAGGCGATGACAGATCACGCTAAATTGATAATCATTGCCAAAGCCATAAACGGCGACTGGGTACCAGACTGGAATAACTGGGATCAATATAAATACTATCCTTGGTTTAAGATGGGTTCTCCTTCGGGTGGCGGTTTTTCGTACTACGACTACGCTCGCTGGATCACGATTTCGATTGTCGGCTCGCGCCTTTGCTTTGAAACCAGAGAACAAGCCAAATATGCAGGAAAGCAATTTGAAGATTTGTACAAAAGCTATTTCGTAAAAGCATAAATAATTGAGGTTGTGTGGTGTCGTTGCTGTAGTTCTCCTTCAGGTGGCAGTTTTTCGTACAACGACTACGATAACTGGAACACGAATTCGAATGTCAGCTCGCACCTGAGCTTAAAATATTAAACACCACAGACCTTGCCAACACGGCAAAAAAACACATTCTTAATAGGTTCGTTAGTAGAGCAATCGAAAGCGAGCCAATCAAAGCAAAGTAATGAAACGACTCAATAATATTTACAGTCAAATTACATCCATTGACAATCTAAGGATTGCTGAAGCAAAAGCTCGAAAGGGCAAAGCCAATCAATATGGTGTGAAGATTTTTGACAAAGAACCCGAAAGCAATATTTTCAAACTTCATGAAATGCTTTTAAACAAGGGGTACAAAACTTCTGAATATACAACCTTCACGGTTTTTGAACCTAAAGAAAGGCTTGTTTTTCGCCTTCCTTACTTCCCTGACCGAATCACCCATCACGCCGTAATGAATGTTTTAGAGCCAATATTTGTAAAGGTTTTTACAGATGACAGTTATGCCTGCATCAAAGGAAAAGGAATACATGCAGCGGCCAATAATATCAAAACTGCATTGCAGGACCAGGAGAATACAAAATACTGTTTGAAGTTGGACATTGTGAAGTTCTACCCTAATGTAGATCACGACATACTAAAAGCGTTACTTCGAAAAAAGTTCAAGGATAACGACCTTCTTTGGTTACTGGATGAAATCATAGACAGTGCCGACGGTTTACCAATTGGCAATTATTTAAGCCAGTATTTCGCTAACTTTTATCTCACTTATTTTGACCATTGGATCAAGGAACAAAAGGAAATAAAATATTACTTCAGGTATGCTGATGACATTGTAATTCTATCCAACAACAAACCCCATTTACACGAAATTTTAGAAGCGATTAAACTGTATTTAAATGACAATTTAAAACTTCAAGTAAAAGGAAATTATCAAGTATTCCCGGTTGAAGCTCGTGGAATTGATTTTGTAGGTTACAAGTTCTACCACACGCACACATTGCTTCGAAAATCAATTAAAAAACGATTTGCAAAAGCAGTATCCAAAACAAAAAACAAAGCCACAATAGCCGCATATAATGGCTGGGCAAAACATGCAGACACAAAACACTTATTAAAAAAATTACTACCCAATGAACAATTTTAAAGACTTCGGAATAAAAGCAAAATCCGAAACTTTTGTCGGAGATAAAAAAAAGATGTCAAAATTACTAAACACAGAAATAATTGTATTAAAACATAAAATAGGACCTTCTAAATATGAGGGTTTGAGATTGGATTTACAGATAAAGATAAATGATATTTTAATGGTTACATGGACAAGTTCAGAATATCTAATTCAAATGATTAACGATATTCCAGATGATGGCTTTCCTTTTAAAACTGTGATCAAAGAAATTAACGAACATTACGAATTCACATAATTGCAGAAAGATTAAATTAAAACACAAACCCTAACCGCTTCCCCCGAAGCGGTTATTTTTTTGCAAAAATTTTTGCAAAAGCTTTGCAATGTTACGCTATCGTAAGCGAACCTATGCTAACCTACCCTATCGTCAAATCGTTGGTTTTATCCTTTTAATCTTTACACCGACATAAGAATTAAACAAAAGCCTAATACTCTATTACAAGAACGAAACGAAAATGGACATTGATAACTTGTTAAGAAGAAATTTGTTAGGCGGCCAAGAGTACGAGCCGTTGTTTCCTGCGGTTAGCTGTGATAAGACAAACCTAGGCAACGGCAATACTTTTGATACCGTGCGAATGATTAAGCAGATGGTCGTTAAGTACAACCATCAAACAAAGGAAGTTGCAAAGCTTTTGCAACAAAGTTCATTGAAAGAAACTTGTGATAAGATATACTGGTTTTTGTTCAATCATATCCAGTATAAAGCGGACGGAATGGAACAAATGCTGAGAAGCCCTGCGTGTGCGTTCAAGCAAAGAGTTGAGGGTGTTGATTGCAAGACCTATTCCATTTTTGCCAGTTGTTTGCTTGCTAATATGGGTGTAAGGCATTTTATCCGCCAAATAAAGCAACCAAGTTTTAGACCTGATTTGTTTACCCATGTGTACGTTATCGTGCCTTTGAACCAAGAAACAGGAGACATAAAACAAGGCTATTTCATTATAGACGGTACAACCAGTAATAACAGAGAACCTATACACACAATGGCACACGACACGGATGTTAATTTACCACATTATGGGCTGAATGCCCCAAAACCAAACCGCAAAACCGTTGCAAAGAAAACGGTAACCGTTGCAAAAGAAACATCAAACAAGCCTATTTATTTGGGAATATTTGGGTTTTTAGGTTTGTTATTTCTAGGAAAATCTAATTAAAAAGGAGTATGATATACATAAATGCAAGTGAAAGTGGGTCGGGTGTTGGATTAGGAAAATCCAAACTTTTGAAGAAAATATCAATTAAAAAAATTGCCAAACAGGTAAGTATAAAAAATGTGGTTAAGGCGGCGAAATTTGCTGCGCCTATTGCGGCAGGATTTATACCCGTAGGCGGTGGGATTGCAACTAAGCTTTTAAATTCTAAAGCAGGGAAAGTCGTAAGTAAGGTTAAATCTTCAAAATTAGTCAAAAAAGCGGTAGACGTTAAAAAGAAACTTACTCCCGTAAAAAGTATAATTCCCAAAAAAGCAAAAAAATCCAAAAGACTGGCAAAAGGAAGCAAAGGGGCGGAAGTTAAAAAACTACAAGAAAGTTTGGGGGTTGAGGCAGATGGTGATTTTGGACCAAAAACCGAAGCCGCTTTGCAAAAAGCTACAGGGGCAAAATCAGTTTCGGTTGACCAATCTTACAGTGCGCCTCCAACATATTCGGCAGAAACGCAAACGGCTCCAATGCCTGCGCCTGCAACAACTGCAAGACCAGCAAGTGCGACACCTGCTTATGTAGCAAAAGCAGAAGCGGAAGAGATTGAACCAGTGGGAGAATTAACGCCAGTAACGCAAACGGCAGGTTTTATGCCTGCACAGGGAACTCCAGCAGGAACAACCCCAAAAGATAATACCCTGCTATACGTAGGCGGTGCGGTTGCCGTGGGTGCGATAGCCTATTTAGCGACAAAAAAATAGTAAGTAATTAAATAAATATTAAAAATGAATAAAGAAGTAGTAATCATTGGAGGAGGGATTCTAGGCGGAATGGTGTCGAATGGTGCAAGTACGTTATTACCTCAATCAGAAAGCCCATTGTTAAATATTGCAGTGGCTGGTGCGTCAATTTTTGGTGCAACAAAAGTAACCGGAACAACCACAAAAGCCAATTTGCTTAAAGGTGCATTGGTTGGTAGTGCAATTGTACAAGCTTTAATAGCAGTCAAAAAACTTTCAACAAAAAGTTTGGGTGACAAATTTGCAGGAACTGGAAAAACTAGCCTTTTTGCAAAAGGAGCGTTTGGTTTAGCTTGTCCTTATGAAGACGGCGGTTTGAACGGTCAGTTCATGGGTGCAGACGGTAATGTTTACGAAATGGACGAATCAGGTCTAAGCGGAACTTTCATGGACGAAAACGGAAATGTTTTTGAAGCAGCAGACGGATTAAACGGGGCGGATTCTATTTATGGTCAGGAAGAAGAACTAGGTCTTAATGGTGCCGAATCTGAACTGGAAGCAGAATTGTACAGCTAGAATTTTCAATCATCAATCAAAAAAAATCAATCGGGATAAATCCCAAAACAATCAAAAAAATGAGCAGAAAACCACAATTATTGTCAGCAGTAGCGACATTGAAAGCAAAAGACAACAACGGAATTCCACACGTGGGAAGAGTAGCCTTGACAGACAAGACACTTTACTTGAACGTAAACGTGAAAGGTCAAGGAGGAACAATCCAGTTAATTGACGTGAATACCAAACGTGAGGTAGGTGTTACGAATCTTGACGGAAATAAATTGAATGCAGGTCGTGATTATATCATTGACGGAATCAGAGTGTTGAAAGGTTCTACGGCGGCCGCAAGTGTAAAATCTGAGGTTTATGTATCTACAGGTACATTGATTCAAGCGTTGCAAAATGCTGAAATCAGAATCAAACAAGCGGGAAACATCTTGGTGGATATGCCAATGAGTGACTTGTATAACCCAAATGCACAGGAACTGTTCAGAACCATTTCGACTTCTCCGTTAATCGTTTCTAACCAAGAATTTGAGTTCGAAATTGAGTATCCAAAAGGGGTTGCTGTTCCGGGAGATGCTGACTTAAACATTCGTTTTGAGTTCAGAGCGCACCAAGCTAAAGTATAGTAGTCAAGAAAAGTAAATCAAAAAGCCGTAAGCGTTTGGCTTACGGCTTTTTTTATTAAAAATCTACACATGAAAACAAAAGAAAAAGTAATCAACCTGATTATACCGAACGGCGAAAAAGAAGCCGCTTTGTTAACCTCATTGGAGGCTGGTTTTGTCTTGGGTGCGGAAGTCCACACCAATCACGCCAACTTAGATAATATGGCAGAATTTGGCTTCAATGATGACAGCGGAATTCCGATTGCAAAATCATCCCATATCGACCATTGGAAAAAGCGAGAAGGTGGCGGATTTTCAGACAGCTACAAGCCTTTAAATTTTGACACGCATACAAAAACGTTCAATTTTATTGCAAAAACAAAAACAGCGGTAGCCAAAGACACCTATTTCAATATCATTCTGATTTACAAACAATAACCAGCACAAAAGTAAAATGAAAATATCAAACGTTGTCACTGTAATTGTAAAGGAAAACACAAGCATCCCCATACATAGCGTTACGGCTATGGAGGTTTTTAATGTGGGTGATGTTACTGCCGTTGTCAATAAGGCTACCCTAAAAGCAGGAGAGAGAAAAACAATTGTGGTTCCAGACTTCACGGTTTCCGATATTAATTTGGACGTTGTTTTTTCAGAAGACTTATTAGAGTTGAATTATGTAAAAAGAATAGAAATAATTTATAAAAAATTAGTGGAATGCTAGAATTAGACGGATTAATAGACAAACTCAATAGCGACCAGTATGCAGCGGTTTCCGTTTTAGATTTAGACACTAATTCGTTTCTTTTTCGCAACAAAACCCATGCGGAGATCATTGAGCAATACGGAACGGCAGAGGAGTTTTTTGAATCCCTGTTTGCAAAAGGACACAAAAGGCTAAACCTGAATTTGAAACGCAAAAACGGAAGTACGTACAAAGCAGACGGACAGGGATTTACGGTAAATTTCTCTAAAGAAAATCAAGAACCGCAAGCCGTAGCATCGCAAGAACCAAGAACAACACAACCGGCACAAGTGCCTGATGTGTTTGCCAATTCCTTTGGTTTAGGCACGTTGGACGTGATGAATTTATTTGTTTCCAAAAATGATGCCACCCGACTTTTAGCTGAAAATACGGTACTACTTTCTGACAACAAGCTGTTAAAAGAAACTAACGAAAGATTGAAAGAGGATGCTCTGGCAACCAAGTACAGTTCCGACAAAGGCAAAGGAACTCAGGAAATGTTAATGGGCGCAATCCAGCAACTGCCTACCCTGATAAGTTTTGTAAAAGGAACGCCAATGCCTACAGCAGGATTAATGGCGGCAGTCGAAGCCTATTCAAGCCCTGTAAAACAATCCTTTGCAGACGCTTTGCAAAACATTGACGATACCGTTGTGAATGTGCTGGGAAGCATCAATAACGGATTGAATTCTAACGTAGAATTTTCAAACGAATTAGCCACACTATTAAAAAAATACCAGCTATGGGAAGCATAAAAACCAAGATTGAAATAGAGGTAGCGACAAACACCCCTTTTGAATTAAAACCAAAAACGGAGGCTTTGATTGAATTGTCAAAATTAGATAACGATGTTTTATCGAAACTGGCAGAACTGGCAAAAAGCCCAAAAGCAATCACCCAACTGAAAACCAATTTCTCCATGATAAAAGGGTTTTTGGGTTAAAAACAAAAAAATCTAAAAAATGGAAAAAGGATTAAAAAACCCAGCTATTACCGCTTTTGCATCCAGTCCACAAGGACAGGAAGCCATTGCAAAAACGGCTAATATGGGAATTACATTTTTAAAAATAGCGTTTGTTTTGGGGGCTTTAACTGTTGCTTATTACAAAATTTTCAAAGGGTTTAAACCCATTCAAGAAGACAAACGATACAAACCCAGCAATATAAACGCTACACAAGCTAAGGCACGTTCCGAGGCGATTTATACCGCATTATTGGGGGCTGGCGCCAATTACAAAACCGTAGAGAATAATTTGACTGGATTGAATCACAACGGCTTTGTCCGGTTGTTTAACGAATTTGGAGAAAGACGTAGTGCCACGCTGACAAAAATGAATTTGGTAGAATGGTTACAGGATCAATTTAACGAGGCTGACATTGCCAAACTAAGATTTTTAATAAAAGGATTTTTCTAATGACAACACAGAAAAAAATAATAATAGTGAGCGTTTCAGTTGTCATACTTGGTTTAGGGGTTTACGTCCTCACCAAACCCGACAAAAACGGCAAATCGGTTTTAGGAGGCAAAGGCAAGAAATACATAGATGAGGGCGATGTAAATTTAATACCTGCCTTTTCTCCAGCGCAAAAAGTAGCCTTGTTGTACGAAGCCATGAACCGCTACAAAGGTACGGATGAAACCTTGATTTTTGAAACCCTGACTGATGTAACGCAAGCCCAATTCGGGTTGATAAACAAAGCTTTTGGACTTAAAAACTACAATCGTTATTTGGGTTACAATACCATAGGCGGAAGCAAATTACCGCTTAAAACGTGGTTGAAAGAAGAGTTGAGTGATGCAGAGTACAATTTGTTAAGGAAGAAATTCCCAATATACCTATAAAAAAAAGAAAGTATGAAAGTGAGTGATGACGATAAAATGTTAATTGGGGCTGGTGTACTGGCTCTAGGCGGACTAGGTTTTTTGTTTTGGAAAAAGAAAAAAAACGAGCAAAAACACGATGAATTAGCCAATTATACTCCTGAAACGGAAGAAGTGGCTCCAACATCAGGAAGCGGCTCCAAACCTGCACAAGGTGCCACTTTAGACAGGAATAAACTGCTGAAAGTGGGAAGCAAAGGACTTGAAGTAAGAGAGTTGCAAAGGCTTTTGGGAGTTGAAATTGACGGAGATTTTGGAGCAAAAGAAACATTGCCCGCTTTGCAAAATGCAAAAGGAGTGTCTGAAACCAGTTTGAATGCCTTTGCAACTACAGTAAAAAAAAAAGTGACGAAGCCATTAAAAGCAGTTTCGCCGCCAAAGGTAGGGCAGAAACTGATGGCTGCAAAAGACGATACTGTGATTTTCAATTCAAAAAAAATAGCTAGCGGAGCGTACACCAACACTGGGCAATCAGTTTGGGGAAAATTCAATTATGGGGATGCACTGGGTACTTATGTTGGGGCTAATGTAAGCGGATTTTATCTGATTAAAATGGGCACCCGATTTTACTATGTGAAAAGCAACGAAGTTAAAACCTATTAAGATGACACAAACGACAGAGACAACATTAATGATTGGAGGCGTGGCAATACTAGCATTAGTATTGTTATTGCCAAAATCAGAACCTAAAAAAGTGATACTGTAATGGCAAATTTTAACTTATTCCTGCCTGAACTATTGAGAGCCGAAGGAGGTTATCAAAATAAGGCTAGTGACAAAAAAGGAAATACGAATTCTTTAGGGCAAATGGTAGGCACAAAATACGGAATATCAGCACCTGTCTACGAAACCTACATAAAAAGACCGCCGACAGTAGCCGACATGAAAAATTTGAAACTGGAAACGGCTGTATTAATTGCTAAAAGAAACTATTGGGATTCTGTAAATGCGGATGAAATAGAAAATCAATCAGTAGCAAATATTATTGTAGATCATTTTTTTAATTCAGGAAGGCGACTATTTGTAGAGAGTATTTTAGCCAATAAATTTGGAGCGAAAATAAAGGTTGACAGCAATATTACAAGAGATACGGTAAAGATTATTAATAAGGTAAATCCAGAACTTTTGCACCATGAATTGAAAAAGTCACGAGAAATTTTTTACAGAGGAATAGGCGGTGCCAATCTTAACGGCTGGCTCAACAGATTGGGAAGATTTGTTTACGAAAAAAAAAAAGCCCAATTACTCAGAGTTAGGCGTGTTAGCAGGAGTTTCTTTAACACTGGCAGGAATTACAATAATTTATTTTTTAACTAATGGAAAGCACACTACTACATAACCTCAAATATTTTAAAGACTATTTTTTATTCTTTTTTATCGTGCTGGCGGGCGTGTTCACAAAAGTTCCTACTGCCATCCAAAAAGGCAAAAAACCAACTTTTAAATGGTTTGCCTCCGAAGCATTAGTAAGCTTTTTTGTTGCTTTTTCAGTCTATGCCATTTTCGACCAGTTCTTACATTTTGATAAGATGTTTACCTATATGGTTTGCGCTTGGTGCGGGTCAAAAAGCACATTATTCCAGTCTAAAGTAGAGGAACTGATTTCTGTCATTTTTGACAGCTTGAAAATTTTTATAAAATCAAAACTAACCTAATTATGTACGCAAATACACCACACGAAAACCCATTTCAAACGTTTATGAAAGTGTTATTTTTCATATCCATTGCCTTCCTTGTCACTTTGGCTTTACAGGGTTGTGCTTCAAAACCAATCGAGAGCACACACACCATAGAGCGCATTATCGAGCATAGAACCGACAGCGTAAAAGTTACACAGGTAAACAAGGCAATACTGGACAGCTTGATTATTCAGGTTGCAAAAGTAAAATCCGCAAAGCCCGAATGTGACAGCATCACACAGGCGACTTTAGATCAAGTTCTGAAGCAATTGAATACCAGTAAAAAATCTGGCTATAATGAAGCTAAAGTTTATTATGATGATCTATTAAAGCAAATTATTGTAAGACTAAAATTAGCCGAAACCAGAACCGAAAACACCGCTACAAATAAAGCCGATACCGACACCAGCAAGGATAAGGAATTTGTAAAAGTTCCAGTAAAATATATCCCTTTCTGGGTGAAAATTTTGGCTTGGATAGGTTTTTTTAGTGTATTGTTTTTGGCTTATAGAATTAGCAGAATTTTTATTTAAAAAACCAACACCATGAGTTTGAAAAAAATAGCCGTAATAGGCACAATAGCGGCATTAGGGTATTTTTTATTGAAAGACAAAGCAAAAAAACTGACGGCGCAATTTGGTTTGGTTAAAATTATACCCATAGGCTTCAAGAACCTGAACGGAAATTGGAACAGCGGAAAGCCGTCCGTTTCGTTTAATTTGGATTTGAATTTTATCAATCCGACCCCGCAACACTTTAAAGCAGATGGTGTGGTAATTGTCTTGAAAAGATTATTGTTTTACGACAAAAACAATGTTTTTCTAGGGCAATCAGACATTAACATGAGTTCGTTGAGCATTCCCGCCAATTCCCGCACGATAATACGAAACGTTCCTGTTTCGCTGGACTTGCAAACTACTTTAATAAATGCGATTGCCATTATAAACAACGGGAGTTTTCTTCCCGCAAACATCAAAACAGAAGCCGTTATCAGTGTTTTAGGAATTGAATATAAATTGAAGCAATAAAATGAATTTAGCGCAAGAATTTAACAGCCTGAACGGTATTGTAGTTCACAGGAAAGATTTAGAAAACTTACTGATGAAAGCTGAAAAAGAAAAACATACCGTTATATCAAAACGCATCAAAAAAGTGCTTCACGCCTTTGCGGATGATACTTTTTTGATTGAAATTAAAAATCTGGTAGAGCCTTACGGGTTGAATGGAAAACAGCATACAGGACTAGAAAAAGAAGCTTTAGACGATTGCGGACGGTTGACGAAAGGACATAAATACGTAAGCGGAAAAGTGGTTAAAACTGTTTCTAATTCCCAAAAAAAGACCAAAAAAAAGGTAAAAAACACGGTTGCTAAAACAAAAACCGTTGTAAACAAGGTGATTAAGGCAGTTGCTAAAGTCCAAGAAAAGACCAAAGCACCGGTAAAAAAACCAATTGCAAAAATTAAAACCCCGATTACTTTAAAAACCTTTGAAGATTTGGCGAAAAATTCAACGTCTTCCGATGATTTTAGAAGAAAGGTTTATGAAACTAAACCCGTGCCGGAAAGTGTTTCTGATGAATTTAGAAAAAAGTTTGGCGGGAAAATGTTGTCTATTGCGGTAGCTTGTGAAACTTTTTTTGATCTGCATAATAAGCCAAAGAATACAGGCAGTCAATACGCTTTATTTGGGGCGGCAAAAAAAGGGTTGAACGCTCCGAGAGTTGAGAAAGAAACCATTGCAAAGGAAAAAACTGCCGTGTCGCCCAAAATTTCCCAAAATAAAAATTCCTTAGCCTATCGTTTAGCCAACAAAAAGCAAAACCATGAATTCTATAAAATTCAAGACAGGGACATTGCGGAATTTTTAGGAGAAATCGAGCAAAAGGAAAAAGAAAGTGTTGTGATTACACTTGCGGGCGGTCAGGGCTCTATGAAAACACGAAATTTATTTCAGTTGATGAATGCTTTTGCTCAAAAATACAAATGCGGACACGCCTCGTTGGAAGAGCATCCCGAAAGTGTTTTGTACGAGAACAAAGCTTTGGAGTATTTAAACGAAACCGCTTTGCAAAATGTTTCCGCTCCCGAAATCGAAAACCTTACACAATTGGACCAGATTATACGAGAAAATGAAGTGATTTTCATAGACAGTTTTGCCAAGTTAAAAAAGATGGACAGCAAGTTTGATTTAGACACCGATTTGCGTAAAAAATACAACGGGAAATTATTCATTATCATTTTCCAACTTACGACTGACGGTAAAATGCGAGGCGGTTCTACTTCTCAATTTGACGGTGACATTATCCTGTTTACGGAAAAGCTTCCAGATTATCGGGATAATTACATCTATGCGGACAAAAACCGTTACCAAAACAAACCGCTGGACGGGTTGAAGTTCAACATTTTTAGTAAAAAGCTTGTCCAAGATAAAACTGAAGAAGTGGCAGAACCAACAACAAAGAAAAAATTATCATTTACAGTAAATTAAGATGAAAAAGATTAAAGAAATCGAAAGGTTAATAGGTTATAACCGTCAATATATAAGAATTTGTATCGAAAAAAACAAAAAGGGTCAAATCAGCGATACGAACCTAGAAAAAATAAAGGCGGAAATTTTAAAAGAAAATCAACATTATAAAAACGAACTCAAAGCTATGAAAAACCAAGGACTAAAAAAACCATCGGTAAAAGGATTAAAAACCGTGTGCAGCAAAGTATTAAAAGCCACAGGCTTAAAAGTAAACGGTACGCTTAAAAAAGGGTACAAATACGCTACAGGCGGTAAAATTGTAAAAACAGCAGTTACAGCCACAAAAAAACCAGTAGCCAAAAAGAAAGCGGTTAAAAAACCAGTTGCAAAGAAGAAACCCGTAGCCAAGAAAAATACAGCAATCAAAAAGAAAGTAGCCAAAAAATAACCGGTATGAAATACGCAAAAGAATTAATTTTTATAGGCGTTGTGGTTGGATTAATAATCTTTGTCCGTATTCACACGCCTATCCAATACCGATAAAAAATGGCAATCGCAAAAATACTGAAATTCGTAAAACAAGACAGCGGGAGCGTTGTTCTGCAAAACGTGCAGACCAATTTCGTTATCGCTTCTTTTAATCCTGCTCAAAGTGTCGTTAGGGAAAACGAAGACCCGTACCGATTTAAAATTGTATCAAGTTCTTCCTCTGACGATGATGGGTTTCTTTTGGATTACAGAACGATAAACACAGGTTTATGCATGCCTCAAATTGTAGGGGCTACTTTTGATGATTTTTTGATTGAATTGTCAAAGAAGTTTTTTTTTTTAGCTAGAGGAGGTCACACTCCGTATGTAGAGGGAGAATTATTGATTTTTAAACGAAACGGAAATCAAAGACGCCTTGAATTAGAAATAAACGATTTAGTGTTTGGTGTCGTCGAAGGGATTTTTATTAAAGCGATTTATCTAGGCGGGGATACCTCCTCTTTATCCAGTTACGACGTCCTAAGCCGTGACACATTTTAAATTAAAACCACATGAAAAAATTACTGTTGCTTTTTATTGTTTTGGCGCAAACTGCTATGTTCGCTCAAAACACACACGTCATAGAAAAAACCATGAAATTGTCCAAAGCCGAAAGAGGCGTTAAAAATGACAGTCTTTTGGTATGGCAGGGGCTTTCCAAACTGGTGAAGCATTTGCCAGTTTCAGAAATCAAAACCAATTTAGACTACTTAGCGACACCTACAGACGGTACGGTATTTTCCAGTACTGGGAATGATGCCATTTTGCCATTGGCGACTACAACTAATGCGGGTCTTCTTTCTCCATCAGAAAAAATAAAGCTTTCCGAATTACAAACGGAATTAGATTCTAAAGTCGATAAAGTAACAGGCAAAAGTTTACTTTCCGATGCCGAAATTTCTAGATTGGCTACATTGGAAAACTACACCCATCCAGCCAATCACCCGCCAAGTATCATCTCTCAAGATGCAAATAATCAATTTGTAACGGCTACCGAAAAAGAAGCGTGGAACGCCAAACAAAATGCATTAGGATTCACGACTGAGAACGTGGCTAATAAAGGAATTGCCGACGGTTATGCTGGACTGGACTGGACAGGCAAAGTTCCTTTAGCGCAAATTAATGATGTCTTGCTTGGCTCGGTAAACTACAAAGGAACCTACAACGCTTCTACTGGAACCCCTGCATTGGCTACCGCTACTGGTTCGAATAAAGGACAATACTACAAGGTAAGCACCGCAGGCACACAATATGGATTGGCGTTTAAAGGAGGGGATTGGATCATTTCAGACGGAACAATCTGGGATAAAGTAGACAATAATAACGCTGTTGTATCTGTAAACAACCAAACAGGAGTTGTTAGTTTAACAACTGCAAACATACCCGATTCCACAAACAAAAGATACCAAACAGATGCACAACAAGCCAACAATGATGCCACAAGCCCTATGCAAGCGCAATTGAATGGAAAGCAACCCGTAGGTTCTTATGTACTTACTAGCGATTCAAGACTTAGTGATGCAAGACCAGCAAGTGATGTGTGGAGTTGGGCGAAACTATCAACAAAACCTACCTACACTTATAGTGAAGTTGGTGCGGAACCAGCATTTTCAAAAAACACCGCCTTCAACAAAAACTTTGGAGCATCAGCAGGAACGGTTGCTGAAGGGAATGATTCGAGGATTTCAAACGGTCAAACTGCTTTTGGTTGGGGTAATCACAGTGGAATATATCAACCACTAGAAAATCAAAGATTAAGTACTAGTAATGCGGTTTCTTTTAATAGATTAGAGTTAAATGGTATTACTAATTCGCCTAAAGAGATATATTTTAAAACAAATAATGTCATTCGTTTCGACTTAGGTACAACAAGTGATACTGAATCTGGGAGTAATACTGGAAGTAACTTTAACCTATTTAGATACGCAGATAACGGAAACTACTTAGGTACTGTATTTAGTGTCAATAGAGCTTCAGGGATTTTAAATTTTACAGAGAATGTTCCAACGATATTAGGAAACAATATTATTAGTAATAATGGTGGAACTTGGGGGATTAATATAAGTGGGAATGCATCAAGTGCTACAATTTGGAATGGGGAAGGGTATAACGGAACTTCTTTAGCAATAGCGCCTACTGCAATAATGGGTAAATATTCAGGAGAGTGGAGACCTACAACTATTGGAGGCTTACAGTCATTTTTAGGTCTAGGCTCTAATGCTTATACTTCTACTCCATATGTTCCTCTAGCATCTTCAAATTCTATTGACACATGGTCAGGTGTTAATGGTTTCTATGGTTCATATAGTTCTAGTACAGGAATGCCTACAAGTTACAACTATTGGACAGGTATTCGTGCGGTTTTACCAAATGATTCGTCTCATGGATTTGATATGGTAAATCCCATAAATGCAGATGAGTGGTATTTAAGACGTAGACTCTCAGGCGCATTTTATAATTGGAGAAAAATATGGCACGATGGTAATTTCAATCCTGCTAATTATTTACCATTAACGGGAGGGATTTTGTCAGGTAACTTGCAAATAGAGGGAGGTTATGCAATCTCATCAGTATATGGGGCAAATAGAGCAGACTTAAGACTTACTCATTCGTCAGCAGCAGCTAATTCAAAGACGATGATTTTATCATCGGAAAATGGAGTTACTAGGTTTTGGTCTTTAAATGACGCAGGAAATGGAGCTGTCAAAGACAATATACTTAATATGAACCATGCTACTGGAAATACATCGGCTTCAGGGACATTAACAGCTACAGGATTTTTCAATTCATCAGACAGAAGATTAAAAACTATCCTAAAAAGAGACGGAGACGTGGCTTATTTCAAATGGAAAGGTAAACGAGACACTAAAACACACATTGGCTACATCGCCCAAGAAGTAAAAAAAGAATTTCCTGACCAAGTGCAAAAAGGCGAAGATGGAATGTTGTCTGTGAATTATGTTGAAGTAATGGTTGCTAAAATACAAGACCTTGAAAAGAGATTACAATCCATCACAAAAAAGATTAAAGACCTTGAAAAGAGAAAGGCAAATATTAGAAAAAAGAAATAACATGAAAAAGTATGTTTTAATATTATTCACAGCTATCTCATTTGGTCAGGCATCCAATCAAATGGTAAGTTTTACGGCTGCTCAATCATTAGGTTTTGCACTGAAAGCAGGTCAATCCCACGTAACATCTAATCAATGTATGACCAAATCAGAGGCATTGGCGAAATATAACTTAGATGCAAGTGCTATGAATAGCTACGCTTCCAATCAATTAGTGCCAAAGAGTGCGTGGGTAAGCGGTATTACTGGGGTATCATTACAAATTGTTAAAGATGAAAATTTAACATGGGCTACTATTTGTTCTGCATCATGGACTAACCCAATGACAAAATATACAATATCAGGTTTAACTATTGGACAAAGTATTTATAATGATGTAGGTTGTACACTTCTATGGGATCATATCTCTGAGTATAGTCACTTTAATGAATACTCATTTAAAGTCTTAGATGGCGGTGTGTATAAAAAGATAGGTTTAGATTTAAGAAACGATGGCTTGGTTCAAGCTATTGAAAATTGTTCTACAGCAGACACCACACCACCTACGCCACCTAATTACGTTAGTGCATCAGAGAATATAAGTTATGTTGAGATATTTTGGAATGGTGCTACAGACAACGTAGGAATTACAGAGTATTATATATATAGAAATGGTGGTTACGTGGGGTCAACAGGTACTGAAACTTCCTATATTGATTACGGAGCGTGCAGTGGAACTTATTATTATCAGGTGCAAGCGGTTGATGCTGCTGGGAATGTGTCACTTTTAAGCAACAATAGTAACACCGTACAAATGTTTGGTGAATGTCAGTGATGAAAAAGTAAAATTTATAAGAGTATATAATCAATAAAAAACTAATACAATATGAAACAATTTTTAAACTTATTTTTTGGCACGAAGGATGTGCCTACCTACATGGCGGGTCTGCTTTTCGCATTGATCGGGCTGGCTTTTTATTACAAAGGAAAAATAAGCAAAAGACGAAAGACTTCGACCAGTACGCCGTATCGTTTTTCATTATGGTTTTTCACGCAGGATAATCTGGTGGAACTTGTTTTTTCAATATTGGCAATTTTCTTGGCTTTGCGTTTCTCGGTAGAGTACGCGGGGGTCGAAATCACGATGTTTTACGCTTTGGGTATTGGTTTTGGCTTACCTAAATTTATCGGCTGGCTGTATAAAGTGCAGGGAAAGGCACGGCAGTAGTTAATTTAATTTGAGTTGGTTTGTGAAAAATCGTGTTGCGGGTTCGTGGCACGATTTTTTTTGTTTTGTATGTTCTGGGCGATTGTCAGGAAGCCACTGGGTGGCAATTCTCTTTATATAGTAGTTTTTATGCGTAGCAACCCACAGCTTCACAAAAAAACGACATTTGCAATTAAAAAACAAATTTTTGCAAAAATATTTTTTCCCCTCCCACCCCCTCTTTTTTGTCAAAATACAGGAAATACAAAACTGTATTATAGTGTATTTGGGTGTTTTTGGCGGTTGTATTGTTTTCAAAACACTACAAACAAGCGTTTTAAACGCTAAAAATACAGAAATACAAAAAATACAGTTTTTTTTAGCTTCATACGGCACTCTGTAAAATATTTTCGTTTTACTGGGCTTACAGCTGTTTTTCGCTAAAATCAGGTTTTTTTGTACCCACAATTTTTTTTTACCCCTTACATCGCTATTGTTTCCAAAAAGTGCGTTAAAAAAACTCTTTGTTTCCAAAAAAAACGCCCTACTTTTTTATTTGAAAACAATAAAAGTAGTTTAAAGCCAGTAAAAACGGTATTTTTTGTTTTTGTTTCCAGTGTTTCCAGTTATTTAGGATTTAAAGCAAACTGTTATCAGTAACCTTACTAAGCATCGTCTGAATTGGAATTTTCAATTAAAGATTTTATTTTGTTTCTTTCTTTTTTGCCGTGATTTTCTCTAATCAATTCTAGCATTTCATCGTATGAATATGTAAATTGATGATATGGTTTTTCTCCATTTTCAATTTTTAACACAATGCCATTTACCTTTTCTGTAATATCATTTTTAAATTCCTTTACCCATTCTTCAACAATATCATCAATAGACATATTGTAATGCGTAACATTATCCACTATACTGCTTAAAACACAGTATTTACCGTTTGGTTGTTTTATAATTTGTCTTCCCATTATATTTTTATTTAGTTTTTAAAATTACTAAAAAAAGGCTACTGCTAACAATGCATAACGCTAATTACGGTAACGTCTTGAATTTATAGTTGATTTTGTATCAGTGATACGGTTTTTAATCTGAAAGTTTCGGCTTGTTTAGTCCGTAACTAGCGTTATGCTCAACGGTGTAAGCGAAGGCGGTTTATTAAGGATTAAAAAGACACGTTTGCATCTTGTATTGTCACATCACAACCTTTGTTTCGCGGCGTGTACAGTTCCGTGATTTTTATGTCGTAATGCCTCGCCTGATCTCTCACTTTTATCGCTGGAATTCCGCTGTTTAATAAATCGGTTATTCCTGTATCTTTTAGGGAATAAAATTGATACTTACTTTCAAGGTTTAATTCGTCTCTCAATTTTTCCCAAGCGGTTGCGATTTTTCGCACGGGCATTTGAACTGCTCCCACATTAAAATTATCGCTTGAAAACAAATAATCATCAGGACTAGAATTCCCTATGTGTTTTTTTAATACTGGCAAAAATTGGGCGGGAATTGTAATGAATTCGTCTTTCTTGTTTTTTGAAATTTCTTTCGGTAAAAAAATAGAACTTTCGTTCAAATTTACCATCCAAACATGAAGTTTACCCAGTTCCGTATTTCTAATCAAACAAAAGTAAGTTGTCATGCACAACGCAAAAAAACCATTGTCGTAAGTCAGTAATTTTTCGTTTATTTTATTTTTTATTTTTTTAGGGAAAATTTGGCGGGTTTTAGGCGGTAATTTCATCGCTAAGATACCAGCCGTAGGATTTTCGTTTAAAATCCCTCTGCTGACGAGAAACGAGCAAAATAATTTCAAAAATATAAGATGATTGTTTCGGGTTCTAGGCGAATTATTCCGATCAATGTAAACCCAGTCCAAGTATTGCACGCAAAGCTTTTTGTTGATCTCTATTGCAAAGGTTATCTTAATTCTTTTCTCTATAAAAAACTGCTGAAACAAATTCAAATTAGAATTATAGGTTCTAAGGGTATCCTCCCTTACTACGCCGTCTTTTAATTGCTTCTTAAGCTGCTTCAAAAACCCATCAACAACCTCTTTAAATGTTTTGTAATTTTTTCCTGTCTCTTCAAGAAAAGGCGACCATCCCTCAGCAAGTCGAGTATTTATTTCGACTGTAATTTTTTTAGCGTGTTTGATACGTTCACTCTTACTGCTAATGGAAGGCACACGCAAGCGTTGGCATTCTAGTTTTCCGTTTACGGGATTTTTTGCGTAGTACACAATCATCCAATCTTTGTTCATTCGGAGTTCCGCAGGCTTGTAGTCCAGAAAAGCGATGCTTTTATTACGTGTAGTGAAGTTTTTAGAATTTGGCATTTTTTTATATGGCTTAAAAAACTCACCGTTTTTTAAACTATAAATATTTGACACAAATTTGACACGCAATTTTAATAAAAACCCCGCAACCCCTTTGTTTATATGGGATTACGGGATTTAAGCAGAGAGGATGGGATTCGAACCCACGATGCAGTTGCCCACATACTAGCTTTCCAGGCTAGCTCCTTCAACCACTCGGACACCTCTCTATTTTATTTGAGGTTGCAAATAACAATAAAAAAAACGAGTTAGAAAAGTAAAATCTAACTATTATGCTATTTCTCCTCGCAAAGCCGTTTCAAAAATAGCTTTAAAGTCCTTGGAAGCAGTTTTTTGGCCTAATAAATACATTAATTTAGCTATTGCCGCTTCAGTGGTGATGTCTTTTCCGGAAATCACACCAATTTCTTTCATGCCGGTACTCGTTTCATATTGTCCCATACTGACACTTCCACCGGAACATTGGGTTACATTGACAATATGCAAACCTCTGGCAATCGATTTTTTCAATAAGTTTAAAAACCAATCTTCGGTAGGCGCATTTCCAGCTCCATAGGTTTCTAAAACAATTCCTTTAAGACTTGGAATATCTAAAATTGCCGACAAAACCGCTTCGCTGATACCAGGAAACATTTTTATAATCGCTACGTTGTTATCCAAGTTTTTATGAACCTTGAATTCTTTATTTTCATTTTTAGCCAAGAACAATTCAGGATTCAACTTTAAATGCACACCAGATTCAACTAATTCAGGATAATTAGGCGAGGTAAATGCTTTGAAATGTTCGGCATTTATCTTTGTGGTTCTGTTGCCTCGATATAATTTGTATTCAAAATAAAGACACACTTCACTGATAACAGGTTCATCATTGTTTCGTAAAGACGCAATTTGAATAGCGGTAATCAGATTCTCTTTGGCATCCGTGCGTAAATCCCCAATGGGCAATTGGGAACCCGTAAAAATGACTGGTTTTGACAAATTTTCGAGCATAAAACTCAATGCCGATGCCGAATAAGACATGGTATCCGATCCATGAAGCACCACAAATCCATCAAAAGAAGCGTAGTTATCGGCAATAATCGTCGCAATTTTAGCCCATTTTTCAGGATTCATATTCGAGGAATCAATTGGATTTTCGAAAGAAATAGTTTCTATTTCACAATCCAATTGTTTCAATTCGGGGATTCGCTGCAATAATTTGCTAAAATTGAAAGCCTTGAGCGCACCCGTTTCAAAATCTTTCCTCATACCGATGGTTCCACCGGTATAGATTAAAAGTATTTTGGCTTTATACAACATCATGATATTTTAATTTATTCACAACCGGATTGGCATACATCGCCAGAAAACCATCTAAAGCTACCGGATTATCATGGTCAATTCGCATTTCCAGTCTGCGTTCAAATAGTGATTTTTCGTTTTCTGTATACAAATGAGAATAGATATTAGTTTTATTAACAATATCATACGCAATAAAATTCGTTGGCCATAACTTATAGTTGCTCAATATTGCATCATCAATTACTTGTGCCAAAGCTACTATCTGCTTGTTCGAACTGTCATTTTCAGCAATGATTGCATCAATTTCAGTATCCAGCACTTTCCCAACATGAATGTGAATTCTTTTCTTTTGTCCCAAAGCACCACTAAGAATGGTCATGAAATCTTCATTCTTTTCTTTAATATAGATTTCATTATTGGCTTCAGCCATCAATTGCGGCATTTTCAAAGCATCCGTCGGATCGTATTCATAAGAAATAGAAACGGGTACGATTTTGATTTTTTTGAAGTAATCCATCAAATTCTTCTCATCAGAAGCCATTCCTAACATTTTCAAAACGCCAGGATTTGTCTCGTCATTCCCATCTTTCGTTCTTCCTTCGCGTTGTGCAATCCATACGGAACGGTTTTCATGAAGCAATAAATTACCAATGTATTCCGACAATAGTTTCGAACTCTGTAACATTTCCCTTGGCGTTAAGCCACGTTGCACTAAAAAGTTTCGGTTTAATTTAGCCAAGGTATTCAAAAACGCTTTTTTGACTAAGTTATCCCCTATAGCTGATGCGGTCATCACTAATCCATGCTCAAATAAAGCAGTGTTCAATAAAGTGGTATCTAAAAGAATATCGCGATGGTTCGAGATAAACAAATAAGAAGTATTAGGCTTTAAGTTTTCAAAACCCGAAGTAGTCAACCCTTCGGAGCTTTTTTCCAACACTCTTTGAACGGATTGGTAAATAAAATTACATTGAAAATCACGAATGGAATGCGTTTTACGAAGTTGCTCTTTCCAAACTTCATCAGCGACATCCGGAAAAGTAAAATTCATCAATGCCTTCATCATCGGATGATTAATCACATTTTTAAGTGCTTCGTTTATTTCGGAATCATAAAAAGGCCGAATAGCGTCAAATTTCTGCATTTTGGTTCTCAATTTTTGTGTTGGCAAATGAACAAAAAAAATATCAAATTAAGATGAATTCTGCTTTAAATCCCAAAAATAGCTTTAGAATTCTCAGTTGTTGTTGCCGCAATATCTTTTGCCGAAAGGCTATAAATTTGCGCTAACTTATCTACTACGGTAACGATATAACTGCTTTCGTTACGTTTACCCCGAAAAGGAATCGGTGCTAAATACGGGGAATCTGTTTCTAAAACAATATGTTTCAAATCGATTTGATTCAAAAATTGATCGATTTTTCCATTTTTGAAAGTTACCACTCCGCCTATTCCAAGCTTCATATTATACGAAATAGCCTGTAATGCCTGCTCATAAGTACCTGTAAAACAATGAAAAATTCCGAATAAATCAGTCGATTTTTCTTCTTCCAGGATTTCAAAGATTTCATCGAAAGCTTCCCGACAATGAATCACAATGGGTAATTTGTATTGTTTGGCCAATTGAATTTGTCTTTTGAAAGCAATTTGTTGCTGAGGCAAATGGGTTTTATCCCAATACAAATCAATTCCGATTTCTCCAATGGCATAGAATTTTCTTTTAGCCAATTCGTTTTCCACATGTTGCAATTCTTCGAGATAATTGTCTTTTACATACGTTGGATGCAAACCCATCATCAAGAAAACATTATTCGGGTAATTTTTCTCCAATTCGTACATCGATTCCGTGCAAGTAGAGTCGATTGCGGGAATAAAAAAACGTGAAACACCAGCATCAATGGCGCGCTGGATCATTTCGTTTCTATCTTGATCAAATTCCTCTGAATATAAATGAGTATGCGTATCGGTGATGATTGTATTTGCTTCCAAGTGTAAAGTTTAAGGGTACAAAATTACAAGAATAAAAGTTGTCGAAAAAATGGTTTTAAAAAGATTCGTACAATTCCTTCACTAACTCCATGTATCTTTGTGAAACAGAAAATAAATTCAGCATAAATGAAGAACCTCCACGATATTCTTAAAAAAGAGAACTACAAGAAAGTAAAATTTAAGATTACCAAAACACAACATCTTTTGATAAAAGCAAAAATAAACGGTGTAATGGGCAGTTTCATTCTCGACACAGGTGCTTCAAATACTTGTATCGGATTTGAAAGTGTCGATTTGTTTTTGTTGGAAGCAAAAAAATCCAAAACAAAAGCTTCAGGAGCAGGCGCCACCGGAATGTTTACGCAAATTGCCACAAAAAACCAACTGCAACTGGGTTCTTGGAAAGACATCGCTTTTGATATTGTTATTTTCGACTTATCGCACGTCAATGAGGCTTTACTACAACACAAATCAAAACCCGTTCATGGAATCATTGGCGCCGATGTTTTGATGAAAGGAAAAGCGATTGTGGATTATTACAATCATTGTTTGTATTTGCTCAAATAAAAAATCCTATTTAAAAAATAAACAGGATTTTTTTATATTCTAAAAACCTTAAATTATAGTTCTAAAGCTTTTTTAGGATTGTTGTCCATCAATAATTCCATTGGGTTTTCTAACGCTTCTTTTACAGCCACTAAGAATCCAACAGACTCACGACCATCAATAATTCTGTGGTCATAAGAAAGTGCCACATACATCATTGGGTGAATTTCCACTTTTCCGTTTACGGCAATTGGACGCTCGATAATGTTGTGCATTCCAAGGATTCCTGATTGAGGAGGATTGATAATTGGCGTACTCAACATACTTCCAAAAACACCACCGTTAGTAATCGTGAACGTTCCACCAGTCATATCATCTACTGTGATTTGTCCGTCACGTGCTTTAAGAGCCAATCTTTTAATATCAGCTTCTACACCACGGAAAGTCAAATTTTCAGCATTACGAACTACAGGAACCATTAATCCTTTTGGTCCTGAAACTGCAATTGAAATATCGCAAAAATCGAAAGCGATCTTATGATCACCATCCATCATTGAGTTCACATCCGGGAATAATTTTAATGCTCTGGTTACTGCTTTAGTAAAGAAAGACATGTATCCTAAACCAATTCCACCATGTTTTGCTTTGAATGCATCTTTGTATTCATTACGAATCAAGTTGATTGGCGTCATGTTTACCTCGTTGAAAGTAGTCAACATTGCTGTTTCGTTTTTAGCGGCAACTAATCTTTCAGCCACTTTTCTACGCAACATAGATAATTTAGTACGCTCTGTTGCACGAGATCCACCTGTAGGAGTTCCCATTGAAGGCACTGCATTTACTGCATCATCTTTAGTGATTCTTCCGTCCTTTCCAGTTCCCGTTATTGAAGCTGGCGCTATATTTTTTTCGTCTAATATTTTTCTTGCAGCTGGAGAAGGTGTTCCTGAAGCGTAAGTCGCTGCTGGAGCAGCTGCTACCGGAGCCGCTTTTGAGGCTTCTGCTTTTGGAGCTTCAACTGTTTTTGGTCCCGAAGTTTCGGGATTGGCAACTGGCGCATCACCCGCTGGTTTTGCTGCGCTGGTATCGATTAAACAAACTACCGCTCCTACTGCTACTGCATCGCCTTCTTCTGCTTTTAAAGTAATGATTCCGCTGGCTTCTGCTGGCAATTCTAATGTTGCTTTATCAGAATCAACCTCAGCAATTGCTTGGTCTTTCTCTACATAATCTCCGTCTTTTACCAACCAAGTTGCAATTTCAACTTCCTTTATAGATTCCCCTGGTGATGGGACTTTCATTTCTAAAATCATCTCTTATTATTTTAAATTATGAATTTTAAGTTTTAAATTGTTCTAGAACAACTTATGTTTATTATGTGCACTGTTTAGCCCTGATTGCAGTGAAAATCCTTTTTATTTTTTCTTTAAAAATAAAAAGATTGAAACGTAAAGCAGGTTCCTGGCTCCTAAAAATACTTATTTTAGTGAGATTGCTTCGTTCCTCGCAATGACTATCTAAATAAATCTTTATCAAAAACCATTTTTATCGCATCGGCCTGACGACGTTTTGCTCTTGTATAACTTCCTGAAGCCGGAGCCGCGTATGCTTTTAGCGAAGCCAATCTCCATTTTACTAAATCGAAGTTCATCAACATGTAACTGTACGCTCCCATGTTTTTTGGTTCTTCTTGTGCCCAAACATAATCATCAGCGTTTGGATATTTAGCTATAATCGCTTTTAATTGTTCTACCGGCAATGGGAATAATTGTTCGATTCTGACAACCGCAACATCTTTACGACCGTTATTTTCTCTTTCGGCAGTGATGTCATAATAGAATTTTCCGGTACAGAAAACTAGTGTCTTCACCTCGGCTTTATTCACTGTTTCATCATCGAATGTTTCTTGAAAACTACCTGTTGCAAATTCTTCAACAGTAGAAACACATCTTGGATCACGCAACAAACTCTTTGGTGTAAACACAATAAGCGGTTTACGGAACGTTGTTTTCATTTGTCTTCTCAACAAGTGAAAGAAGTTGGCAGGTGTTGTACAATCTGCAACATACATATTATGTCTGGCGCAAAGTTGTAAATAACGCTCCATTCTTGCCGAAGAATGCTCTGCTCCTTGTCCTTCATATCCGTGAGGCAATAGTAAAACAATTCCGTTCTGGTTGTTCCATTTGTCTTCTCCACAAGAGATGTATTGGTCAATCATAATTTGGGCTCCATTACTGAAATCTCCAAATTGTGCTTCCCAAATGGTTAATGTATTTGGATTTGTCAAAGCATATCCATAATCAAATCCTAAAACACCATATTCAGATAAAAGAGAATTGAAAATATTGAATTTCCCGGTTGCTCCTTCTAAATTACTTAACAAGGTCACTTCTTCTTCTGAATCTTCCACTTTTACAACGGCATGACGGTGAGAGAATGTCCCACGCTCTACATCTTGTCCAGAAATACGAATATCGTATCCTTCTTTTAGAAGTGATCCATACGCTAAATGTTCGGCCATGGCCCAATCCAGCTTATTAGTTTCGAAAAACATTGTTTTTCTGTCGTTGATCAGTTTTTGTATTTTACTGATAAACTTTTTATCTGTTGGCAGGTTACAAATTACGTTTGCAACCTCAGTAAGTCCTGCTACAGGAAAAGTAGTATCTACTTTTTTAAGCATTTCAACATCAGAAACTTGCTCAAAACCTTTCCATTCATTTTTCATAAATGGAGTAATAATAGTCAAATCTTTTTTACGCGATTCTTCTAAGTTTACTTCCAAGTTTGATTTGTATTCTTGTTCTAATCCTTTTACAAAAGTGCTGTCGATTACTCCTTCTGCAAGCAACTTCTCCATGTAGATGTCTCTTGGATTTTTGTGCTTTGCAATGATTTTATACAATACAGGCTGGGTAAAACGAGGCTCATCACCTTCGTTATGTCCGTATTTTCTATATCCTAATAAATCGATAAATACATCACGGCCAAATTGCATTCTGAAATCCAATGCAAATGATATCGCATGAACTACTGCTTCAGCATCATCCGCATTTACGTGTAATACTGGCGAAAGTGTTACTTTGGCAACATCCGTACAATACGTAGAGGAACGTGCGTCAAGATAATTAGTGGTAAATCCTACTTGATTATTGATTACAATATGGATAGTCCCTCCGGTTTTATAACCGTCAAGTTGTGCCATTTGTACAATCTCATAAAGAATTCCCTGACCTGCAATTGCAGCATCACCGTGAACGGCGATTGGCAATACTTTAGAGAAATCGTTAGGGAAATATTTATCTTGTTTTGCTCTTGTAATTCCTTCGATAACTGCACCTACAGTTTCTAGATGCGAAGGATTTGGAGCCAAATTGATATTGATTTTTTTCCCGGTGCTGGTAACTTTGTCAGCGGTAAGTCCTAAATGGTATTTTACATCCCCGTCAAAATATTCCTGATCGTAATCTTTACCATCAAATTCTCCAAAAATGTCTTGGGTTGATTTGCCAAAGATATTTGCCAAAACATTCAAACGACCACGGTGTGCCATTCCCATTACAAATTTTTCCACTCCTTTTTCGGCTGCTTTTTCAATTAAAGCATCCAAAGCTGGAATTATAGATTCTCCACCTTCAAGAGAAAAACGTTTTTGACCTACATATTTAGTATGCAAAAAGTTTTCAAAAGAAACGGCTTGGTTTAATTTATTCAGAATCGTTTTCTTTTCGTCCAGCGAAAATTTAGGTTGATTGTCATTAATCCCCAATTTTTGCTGAATCCATTCTACCACTTCCGGATTACGAATGTACATGTACTCCACCCCAATATGTTGACAATAAATGGCATCAAGGTGCGTTATAATTTCCTGAAGCGTACACGGTTGTTTATTAATAACCTTTGCTGCATCAAAAACGGTATTTAAATCTGCTGCTGAAAGTCCGAAATTCGAAATTTCAAGTGTAGGTGATGAAGTTCTTCTTTCACGAACCGGATTTGTTTTGGTAAACAAATGACCTCGAGAACGGTATCCATCTATTAATTTCAATACATTAAATTCCTTTTGAAGCTTGTCTGACACCAAATTAATATCAGCGTTATTAGCTGCAAAATTAGCGATTTGTTCGACCTTGTTCTCCTCATTGTAAGTCGTCATCCCAAAATCGAAACCTTGAAAAAAACTCCTCCAACTTGGCTCAACGCTATCTGGATTCTCTAAATATTGATCGTATAATTGTGCGAAAAATTCGGTGTGTGCTGCGTTTAAAAATGAAAACCTATCCATAATATTTAGTGAATATACTTTTTTGTTAAAATAGTTTGGCAAAAGTACAATAATAGAATAAATTTATAATTTATTTTAAGATACTTTTACATTGAAAAATGTTAAAAAACCAAAAACTTATGACAAAGAATAGCTTTTTAGAGGATTCCAAATCATTATTGGTGATTGTCACCTTATTTTTTTCAAGTTGTCTGTTTGCACAACAAAATTCATCCTCTCCTAAAACCCAAAATCAGTTTTGGAGGAATATGCAATTTGGAGGCGGAATCGGTTTAGGCTTTGGCTCTGGCTATACGGATATTTCATTGGCGCCAAGTGCTATTTATAATTTCAATGAATATGTAGCTTTGGGTGTTGGCTTACAATATAAATATTTAAAGCAAAGAGATTATTACGCATCCCATTTGTATGGTGGCAGTGTTATAGGTCTTTTTAATCCAATACATGAAATCCAACTTTCAGCTGAACTGGAACAATTAAGAGTTAATGTAAATTTGGATGGATCCAATAGCAATTCACAAGATTACTGGAATACGGGATTATTTCTTGGAGCAGGTTACCGATCCGGAAATGCTACAATAGGTGCCCGTTACAATGTTATGTCTGACAAAAACAACATTTACGGCAGTGCCTTTATGCCATTTATCAGAGTTTATTTTTGAAGTTAAAAGGTAAAAAGCTAGACGTTAGACGTTCGAAAAACTCCTAAACTACCTAACCCTTAACTTCTAACTTAACGATACTTATTCCTGAACCAGACTTTTTGCCATTCTCTTTTTAGAATCAGAAAAGCGACTTGTTCGGCCAGAATTACTAAATCAGAACCGTCTAGCTTTTTTATTTCTTCTTCAGAAACATCAATTATGTATAGTAAATTGAGGTATTCGGCAAATTTATATTGAATGAGTCGGTAGATTTTTTCATGCAATTGCAACTTCAATTCATTAGGAGAAATACTCAAAGGAAAATCAATTGCTTCGTTAGCGAGATTGAAATCCTTATTCATTTGTTCGATTAATTTCAAATATAAGTTTTCGCCTTCCGCCTCGGAGAGTAGTAAATCGGTATTTTTTGGAACTATAAACATAATTATTAAAATTTCAATGTCAATGTCAAAAATCAATATCAATCCTAGACAACCAACCTTAAAGTCAATTTTTCAATATTACTATTGATTTTTGACATTGACATTGCCATTGATTTTTGATATTGAGTTTTTTTAAACTTTTCTTCCCATTAAATTCTCCCCAAAAGTTTTTAGCAATGCTTTTTTATCGGAGCCAATATTCATTTTATCCAACGTTTGAAAAGCCTTAAACGTAAAATCTTGTATCGCATCTTGAGTTGCTTTTGAAGCACCGGAACTGTTAAAAAGTTCTTTTACCGTTTTGATTTTTTCAGTATTGTCTTTTGGCTGAATGGAGAATAATCTCTTCAATTCCTGTGCTTCTTCTTCTTTTGAAAAAGCAACTGCTTTTAGATATAAATACGTTTTTTTGTTTTCTATAATATCGCCGCCAACTTGTTTTCCAAAGGTTTCAGGATCACCAAAAGCATCCAGGAAATCATCCTGTAATTGAAAAGCCAAACCTAAATTTAATCCAAAATCATAAATCAGATTTGCGTTTTCTTCTGAAGTTTCAGCGATAATCGCTCCCATTTTCATGGCTGCTGCAACCAAAACGGCTGTTTTATACTGAATCATTTTCAGGTATTCGGGAATGGTAACATCGCTTCGTACTTCAAAATCGACGTCCCATTGCTGACCTTCACAAACTTCAAGCGCGGTTTTACTGAATAATTTAGCTAAATCCCGAAAAATAATGGGTTCATATTGCTCGAAATATTGGTACGCTAAAATCAGCATGGCATCACCAGATAAGATTCCGGTGTTTAAATTCCATTTCTCGTGAACCGTTTCCTTACCTCTTCGCAAAGGCGCATCATCCATAATATCATCATGCACCAACGAGAAATTATGAAAAATTTCAACAGCCAAAGCCGCCGGCAACGCTTTTTTATAATCGGCATCAAAAACCTCGGCACTCATTAATGTAAGTACCGGACGCATTCTTTTACCTCCAAGATCCAATATATAATGTATGGGTTCGTATAGATTTCTCGGTTCTTTGGTTTCATATTGTGATTGCAAATAATCGGAAAGGAACTCTTGATACTGATAAATGGAATGCATAAAATAATTTTTTGGCTAATTTACAGTATTCAATTTGCATTACAAACTCCCTTTTCCTATCAAATGTTAAATAAACAAAAATACATTGGAAACTATTTTAGTATTCAAAGTTTCCTTCTTACATTTGCAAACGAAAATTTAACATTTTGAATTTATTCCGATTTTGAAATAAATTCTAAATACAACGCAACGAATTATGAAAACAAAGTGGACAGTTGACTCGAGCCAATCAGATGTTCTGATAAAAATGAGACACTCAATAATTGCTTATCTGGCAGGTTCCAAAAATAAATTCAACGGACATATTGATATTGAGGACAATCAAATAGAAGATGCTTCAATCGAATTCTCATTGGATGTCAATAATAAAGATACAAAACTGGAACAAATAGATACTCACTTGAGATTAAATGACTTATTTGACATTAAGGAGTTTCCAATTATTAGTTTCAAGTCGACTTCATTCGAAAAAGTCAATAAAAACATTAATTTTCTGAAAGGAAACCTAACCATCAAAAACATTACAAAAGTGGTGGAGCTAGATGCTGAATTCATTGGAATCAATACTTATGATGGAGACAGAAAAGCTGCTTTTGAAATAACGGGTCAAATCAATCGTAAGGATTTTGGTTTGAACTTTAATTCATTTAATCAAACTGGCGGTTTAGCTTTAGGACAAGACATTAAGCTTATGGCAAATTTAGAATTCACGGTTTAAAAAAGACCCGTTTATGCAAATGTTAAATTTATGTAAATACTTTGGAAACTATTTTTGTATTCAAAGTTTCCTTTTTACTTTTGCACTTGAATTTTAACAGTTTAAAATAAATCATAACTGGTTAAGAATAAACAAAATGAAAAATAAAATTACATCAAAAGCAAAAGAGATGTTTTTGAAACTGGGTTTCAAAAGTATTACTATGGATGATATTGCTTGTGAAATGTGCATTTCAAAAAAAACAATTTATAAATATTTTGCCAATAAAGAATTGCTAATTGAAGAAAGTGTACAGATAATTCAAAAAGAGGTTCACGAAATTATAGACCAAATTATTGCCCGCAATTACAACGCAATTGAAGAAAATTTTGTCATTAGACGACTATTTGGCGATATGTTCAAATCTTCAGAAACTTCACCAATCTATCAATTGAAAAAGCACTATCCAGGTGTTTATAATAGCGCTTTAAAATTTCAAACTGAAGAATGTGAAAGTTGTTTTAAACAAAATATTGAAAAAGGAATTGCTCAGGGTCTGTATCGAAAAGAAATAAATATTGAAGTCTATGTTAAACTTTATTACTCTTTAATTTTTAGCATTAACGAAAACACCCGTTCAGAAAGAGAAGCTTTTGCGTTAGAAATGGAAGCACTAGAATACCACACACGAGCAATGGCTACAGAAAAAGGAATTGTCGAATTAGAAAAAAACTTACTTAATCCAATTATATAAATAATGAAAAAAACAATCATACTACTAATCCTAACATTTACACTTGGTGTCAATGCACAAGAAGTCAAATCGCTCACTCTGAAAGAAGCCATCAACTACGCTTTAGAAAATAAAGCCGATGCCAAAAAAGCAAAACTGAAAGTAGAGAACAGTGCATACCAAATTCAGGAAGTACGCTCACAAGCCTTACCTCAAATTTCAGCAAACGGAGGTTTGACATACAATCCCGTTTTACAAACAACCGTTATTGATGGTGCTAATTTTGGTCAACCGGGAAGTACTATTCAGGCTAATTTTGGTCAAAAATGGGTTTCAACTGCTGGTATTTCTTTGACACAAGCTTTGTTTGATCAAACCGTTTTTACGGGTTTGAAAGCGGCAAAATCCACCAGAGAATTTTACCAAATTAATGAACAATTAACAGAAGAACAGGTAATTGAGCGCGTGGCCAATAATTATTATCAGGTCTATGTTCAAAGACAAAAATTAACTGTTATTGACAGTACGTATAAAAATACCACCAAAGTAAAAAATATCATTAAAGGTCAATTTGATAATGGTTTAGCCAAAAAAATTGATTTGGATCGAATTTTAGTAAAGATTTCAAACATCAATACGCAGCGTCAACAAGTTTTGAATGCGGTACAAATTCAGGAAAACGCATTGAAATTTTATATGGGAATGCCAATCGAAACTCAAATCGAGATTCCACAAACGGCTTTTGAAGTAAGTCCACAATCGTTGTCTGAAGTTCCAAATACGGCAAACAGAACGGAATATTTGCTTTTGAAAAAACAAGAACAGCTTTTAAATTATCAAAAAAAGGCCGTCGAAGCAGGGTACTACCCAACATTATCATTGAGCGCAGGGTACAATTATATTGGTCAGGGTCCTAAAATGCCTATTGGCGGAAAACCGGCTGACGGCGTTTATTGGTCTGATTTCTCTTCCATTGGTTTGAATTTAAAAGTGCCTATTTTCACTGGATTTGGTACTCGTGCCAAAGTAAGACAAGCCGATATTGATTTAAGAGCTATAAAAGAAGACATAAACGACACTAAATTATCCCTTGACTTGGCTTTTGCCAATGCAAAAACTCAAATTGACAATAGCTTAACCACTATCAACAATCAAAAAGAGAATGCGCAATTAGCTAAAGAAGTTTTAGACAACACCAGAAACAATTATGTACAAGGACTGGCGTCTTTAACGGATCTATTAGATGCTGAAAACTCATTGACTGAGGCTCAAAACAACTATACATCTGCAATACTAGACTACAAATTGGCAGAAATACAATTAATCAAATCAAAAGGCGAATTAAAAACACTTATAAATAACTAAGAAAAATGAAAAAAAACATACTAATCATAGTAGCAATCGTAGCAGCTTTAGGCGTTATCGCATATACTTTAATGAATAACAAAAAAGAAAACGAAGCAAAAACAGCAATTGTAGCAGAGAAAAACGCCAGTGTTTCCGTAAAAGTTGCAACGGTAAAAATCGAAGAAGTTTCTCTTGATTTTTCTGCCAATGGAAATTTTGCACCACTACAAGAATTAAGTTTTTCTGCTGAGAAACCAGGAAGAGTAGTTCGTGTTTTAGTTGAGGAAGGTGACAGAGTTAGAATAGGACAAACTTTAGCGATTGTAAGAAGCGAACAAATTTCGGCTGATTTACAAACTGCACAAGCTTCATATCAAAATGCATTAACGGATTACAGTCGTTTTGAAAATGCTTTTAAAACTGGTGGTGTGACTAAACAACAATTAGACCAAGCCAAATTGAACTTAGTAACTTCAAAATCAAGATTACAACAAGCAAAAGTTAATATTGGCGATACCAATATCAAAGCGACAATTAACGGAATTGTAAACAAAAAATACATTGAACCAGGATCAGTTCTTGGTGCTGCAACACAAATGTTTGACATTGTAAATGTTTCAAAACTGAAATTGAAAGTAAATGTTAACGAAAATCAAGTTGCAGGTTTAAAATTAGGCAATACGATTACCGTAAAAGCAAGTGTATATCCTGACGCTACATTCTCTGGAAAAATCACCTTCATCGCGCCAAAAGCAGACGCAAGTTTGAACTTTCCGGTAGAAATAGAGATTGCTAATAACGCTTCAAATGATTTGAAAGCCGGAATGTATGGAACCGCTGAATTTGCTTCAAGTCAGCAAAAACAATCGTTGATGATTGTTCCTAGAAATGCCTTTGTAGGGAGTGTGAGCAGCAACGAAATATTTGTGATCGAAAATGGAACTGCTAAACTGAAAATGGTTACAGCAGGAAGAATTCTTGGTGATAAAGTAGAAATTTTAAACGGACTTTCTGATGGTGAGACTGTAATTGTTACTGGTCAAATCAACCTTCAAGACGGATCTAAAGTGGATATTATAAAATAGTCGTAAGTCTAAAAGTAAAAGGTCGAAAGCAGAAAACTTTATGACTTTAAGACATAAAAAATAAATATATGAAATTAGCAGAAATATCCATAAAACGTCCCTCATTAGTTATCGTATTATTCACGATTCTAACATTAGGAGGACTGTTCAGTTACAGCCAATTGGGCTACGAATTGATTCCAAAATTCGAAACCAATGTAATTACTGTTGCCACTATTTATCCTGGAGCGTCTCCAAGTGAGGTAGAAAACACGGTTACTAAAAAAATTGAAGATGCGATTGCATCCTTAGAAAATATTAAAAAAATAGACTCGAAGTCCTACGAAAGTTTGTCAACAGTGTCCATTACATTGACCTCTTCGGCTGATGTTAATATCTCCATGAACGATGCTCAACGTAAAATAAATGCTATTCTTAGTGATTTACCAGATGATGTTGAAACGCCTTCGTTGACTAAATTTTCCTTAAGCGATTTACCAATTATGACTATTGGTGCCAACGGAAAAATGGATGAAGCTGCTTTTTACGACTTAATTGATAAAAAATTAGCGCCAGTTATTTCTCGAGTAGAAGGTGTAGCACAAGTAAATATTATTGGTGGACAAGAAAGAGAAATTCAAGTCAATCTTGATGCGGTAAAAATGCAAGGCTACGGACTTTCTGTTCCGCAAGTGCAACAAAATATTTTATCTTCTAATTTGGATTTTCCAACAGGAAATATTCAAACTCGTGAGCAGAAAATATTAATTCGTTTAGCCGGAAAATATAAAAATGTTGACGAATTAAGAAACTTGGTTGTATCATCTAAAAACGGAATTCAAGTTCGTTTACGCGATATTGCTGATGTTCAGGATACTCAAAAAATCACTGAAAAAGTAGCGCGTGTCAATCAAAAAAGCGCGATTATTTTACAAATCATAAAACAATCGGATGCCAATGCGGTTGCCGTAAGTGAAGAGTTAGTTAAAACAATTGCTAAACTGGAAACCGATTATAAAGCGAATGGTTTAAAATTAGAAATCGCTAAAGACAGTACCATTTTTACATTGGAAGCTGCTGATGCTGTTGTGCACGATTTACTTATTGCGGTCCTTTTAGTTGCTCTTGTAATGTTGTTTTTCTTACACAGTATTAGAAACTCGTTGATTGTAATGGTTTCTATTCCTGCATCATTAATTGCTACTTTCATCGGAATTTATTTAATGGGTTATACCTTAAACTTAATGAGTTTATTAGGTCTATCTCTTGTTGTAGGTATTCTTGTGGATGACGCCATTGTGGTTCTAGAGAATATTTACAGACACATGGAAATGGGTAAAAACAAGGTTCGTGCAGCCTATGACGGAACGGCGGAAATTGGTGGAACTGTTGTGTCGATTACTTTAGTAATTGTAGTAGTATTTTTACCAATTGCAATGAGTACCGGATTGGTTTCTAACATTATTACGCAATTCTGTGTAACGGTAATTATTTCAACATTGTTGTCTTTAGTAGCTTCATTTACAATAATTCCGTGGTTGTCTTCACGCTATGGAAAATTAGAACACATTGAAGGCAAAAACCTTTTTGGAAAAATTATCCTTGGATTTGAAAGCTATTTAACACGCTTTACAAATTGGGTTTCAAGATTATTAGAATGGTGTTTGGATCATTATTTTAAAACACTAGCTATAGTTTTAGTAATCTTTTTTGGTTCCATGATTAGTTTATTTGGTGGTGGATTTATTGGTGGAGAATTCTTTGCAGCGTCTGATAGTGGTGAGTTTTTAGTTCAAATAGAAATGCCAAAAGATGCTTCTTTAGAACAAACCAATTTCATGACGCAAAAAGCAGAGGCATTTTTGAAAAAAGAAGAGTATGTTTTTAGTCAAATTACAACGATTGGTCAAACTAGTGAAGGTCTTGGTGCTTCGCAAGCAACTGCTTACAAGTCTGAGATAAACGTTAAAATGGTTGGATTAGACAAACGTGATGAACCTGCAAATGTATATGCTGCAAAAACAAAACGTAAATTAGAAAAAATATTAGTTGGAGCAAAAGTTAAAACGGTTCCAGTTGGTATTTTAGGAACTGCAGAAGATGCCACTTTAGGATTAATTGTAACGGGGCCAAATGTAGAAAGCGCAATGCAATTTGCAAAAGCAGCAGAAAAAGAATTACGTACCATTCCAGGAGCAACAGAAATCGAATTATCAGTAGAAGATGGAAATCCAGAAGTGAACGTAAAAGTTGATAGAGATAAAATGGCAGCTTTGGGATTGAGTTTGCAAACAGTTGGTATTACAATGCAAACTGCTTTTAGCGGAAATACTGATGGTAGATTTAGAGCTGGTGAATACGAATACGACATCAATATTAAATACAATGCATTCGACAGAAAAAGTATCGCTGATGTTAGTAATTTAATTTTTATAAACGATACTGGTCAACAAATAAAACTGAATCAATTTGCAACCGTAACCGAAGGTTCCGGACCAAGTGAATTAGAACGAAGAGACAAATCGGCATCGGTAACTGTAAAAGGTCAGAATGTGGGTGTAGCTTCAGGAACAATTGTAACACAATGGCAAGAAAAAATTGAAAAATTGAAAAAACCGCTAGGTGTAAATTACATTTGGGGTGGTGATCAGGAAAATCAAAGTGAAGGTTTTGGTACATTAGGAATTGCGTTATTAGCTGCGATTATCTTGGTTTACCTGGTAATGGTTTCGCTATACGATAGTTTTGTACATCCATTTGTGGTATTGTTTGCGATTCCGCTTTCATTTATTGGAGCAATGTTGGCTTTGGCTTTAACCAATAATACACTGAATATATTTACTATTTTAGGTATCATCATGCTTATTGGTCTAGTTTGTAAAAATGCGATTATGCTTGTAGATTATACCAACCAAAGGCGTAAAGCTGGTGAAACGGTTAGAACAGCATTAATCCAAGCGAATCATGCAAGGTTACGTCCAATTTTGATGACTACTATCGCGATGGTATTTGGTATGTTCCCAATTGCACTAGCATCTGGAGCTGGAGCCGAATGGAAAAACGGTTTGGCTTGGGTAATTATTGGAGGATTAATTTCCTCATTATTCTTAACTTTAGTGGTAGTTCCGGTAATTTACCAAATTATGGAAAAAACCATCAATAGACTTTCTAAAGGAGAAAAAGTTGATTATGAAGCTGAAATGGTTGCTGATTACGTGCACACCGAATTAAGCGAAGACGGATTTAATCCAAAACACACCGTTTAAAATCTGAATTTATTATAAAAGATAAAACCTGTTCATTAGTTTGAACAGGTTTTTTTTATGGCTAAAAATTCCATTTTAATAATGGCAACAGGTAGCTTTTACACTTTCTTAATCACATAGGTCACAATTCCCCAAATGATTAATTGGTTTTCTTCGGTGACTTTTATTGGAGAGTAATTGGGATTTTCAGGCATCAGATACAAACAGTCTTTCTCCAGTTGCATGCGTTTTACAGTAAACTCTCCATCAATAAAACAAATCGCAATTTTATTGTTTTGCGGTTCCAAACTTCTATCCACAACAAGAACATCTTTGTCATTGATTCCGGCATCAATCATGGAATTCCCTTTGACTTTGATGTAAAAAGTCGCCAACGGATTTTCGCTAAGTTCCTTGTTCAAATCAATATTAGTTTCCATGAAATCAGCCGCCGGCGATGGAAATCCAGCCGAAACACCTTCGTTTATGAAAGGAATTCGTAATTCACTTTCAAAATCAGGCAGAAAAAAATTCAATTTTTGCTCTTTGTTTATTGACATTTTATTTCAAGAATATCTTTAAAATTAGTGGTGTATCTGGGTGACAAATGATTCTGGTTCATATTCCAGGTCAAACTTAAATTTTGGGTGGCCAACTTTACTTTTTTGTCTCCAATTTTGTTGTTCAGTTTATCCATCGCTTTCATTAACGCTAAATGTTTGGGATTCTCTTCATCAAACAACTGCAATTGTTTCTTGTCCTGATCAATCAATTCGGTAACAATGACACCCGCTTTTTTGAATTTTATGCTCTCATTCCCTTCATATAATTTTTTCAGTATATCAATTGCCGTATTCGAAATCGTCAACGTAGAATTTGACGCATAAGGCAATGTAATCGCCATGTTAAAATAATATTTGGAAGTTTGCACCGTATGTTTATCAACTACTAACATTACAATAATGGTATGACAGCAGGAGTTTTGTTTTCGCAATTTCTCTGCGCAAACCGCTGCAAAAGTGGCAACACGTTCACGCAGCAAATCAAAATCAGAAATTTGTTTTGGGAAGCTTCTAGTAATCGCAATGCTTTTCTTTTGGTCAACAATGGGTTCTAAATCCAAAACTGATTTCCCTTCCAGTTCGTATTTCAAACGCAAACCAGTCACGCCCATTTCTTTCTTGATCCAAGCTTCGTGTTGTGGTGCAATAAAGTCTAAAGCAGTCACAATGTTTTTGGCTTTCATTTTTTTATTCATCCGATAGCCAATACCCCAAACGTCTTCAATCTTTGTCCATTTCAAGGCTTTGATGCGCTTTTCTTCGGTATCAATAACATAAACACCTTGCGTTCTGTCTTGAAACTTCTTGGCGATTTTATTGGCTACTTTTGATAATGCTTTCGTTGATGCAAAACCAATACAAACGGGAATTCCTACCCATTTTTGTACACGGGTTTTCATTTGGATTCCATAATCGTGGTAATCGGAAATAGTCAAACCATCAAAATTCAGGAAGGCTTCGTCTATACTATAAATTTCCACATTAGGTGTAAACTGACTTAAAATTGCCATCACCCGATTGCTCAAATCACCATAAAGCGGATAATTCGAAGAAAATAGTTGCACTTTTTTCTCTTTTACCAATTCCCTAATCTTGAATATCGGCGCACCCATAGGAACCCCAACATCCTTTGCTTCATTGCTTCTGGAAATCACACAACCGTCATTATTTGACAATATTGCAACCGGTTTCCCAACGAACTGCGGTTGAAAAACGCGTTCGCAGGAAGTATAGAAATTATTACAATCGACTAAAGCATACATGTTACAAAATTACTCAATATCAACTGATGCGAGTTCGTAACCAAAGTTAATTTTAAAGCAATGTTGATAAGTAGTTTTATATAAAAAGATTTTTAAAAATTAGGTTCTTTCTCTTTTCTTGGAATTATTTCTTCGTCAAAAGCACAAAAAAAGCATCGAGCCAAACAGAAATTGTATTAAAAAAATCTTAATGTTAGCTTCTGAATAAAATTATTTTTATTTTTTTTCAAACACCAACATGCTGATTTTAAATAAATTATATATTAAAAATCAATTCATAATCTAAAAATACAAAACCGTGATTCAAATCTTTGGCATGCTACTTGAATATACCTAATCAAATAAGTAAAAAAAGCGAAAGCCGAAAAGCTCAAGAGTAGGCAAAATTCAAAATATATTTATCATGAAAAAAATTACCCTTTTAGTAGCTAGTATCTTCGTATTTGGAGGTAGTGTAGTGAATGCCGCAGAAAAAATCGATTTTTCTGTTGAAAGAAGATCTCCAGTAGATTTTAGAAATGCCGACCCAATTGTGTTTACAGAAAGAGGAATTGAGTTCTTCATATTTCCTGACGGACAATTTGATTTTAATACACGCCCTTCAACCGGTTCAACCGACGGTATGTATTATAAATCAGGCAAAAAAAATGGTGTGAATAAAACGTATGGTGCACCTGGAAATGTTCGAAATGGGAATTATGGTGTAAAAGTGGAACACGACTACATGGGCAGAGTAAGACGTATTGGAAATGTGTTTATCAACTATGACTCAAATGATAGAATCAAACGAGTGGGTTCAGTTTACATGACGTACAACCGTTATGCTTTGGAACAAGTAGGTGGATTGCAAATTATCTACAACCGTCGTGGTCAAATTGTTGATATGATTGGAACTGTAAAAGGGCGTCGAGCTTATGAAAATAACGATGGTAACTTCGACTATAATTATGGTGGTAACCAAAATAACAATGATAACGATGATTGTGATGATGACCATGGAAACAACCAAAATTCAAACGATCAGGATCAATACTATTATAAAAACAACGGCACAAAAGCCAAAAAAGAAGACACTAAAGCAACAGGTAGTGTAGCCATCAGAATAGACAGAAGATAGTTAGTTATAAATGGTTGGTTTAAAAATTCCCGCTGGTATTCGTATCAGCGGGAATTTTGTTTGAAGCTATTTCCTTTTTAGTCACATCCATCAATTCCGCAGCTGTCTCCATCAGTAGTATTCAATACAGTTGGCTTTATTTCAAATTTGCCTTCTTCCCATACTTTTTCGAGTGTTTTCACAAACGTTTCAACATGTTGTGCCCCCGAAACTGCATATTTACTATCGAAAACAAAAAAGGGAACACCTTGAACACCGATAGCTTGCGCTTCTTTAATGTCCTGCTGCACTTCATTTGCATAGGCATCAGAATGCAATACTTCATCAATAACTTCCGCATTTAGTCCTACTTCCAGTCCCAACGCTTTCAATGTGTTCAAATCATTAACGTTCTTGCCATCGGTTAAATAGGCTTTGAACAACAATTCCTCTAAATCATTGGCCAGATTGTGCTTTTTAGCCAAATGCAACAAACGATGTGCATTCAATGAATTGGCCATAACCGCTTTTTCAAAATGAAAATCCAATCCTGAATTTTTAGCATTTTGGGTCATATTGTCAAGCATGTCTTGTGCCCAATCCCTATCTTTTCTATATTTTTCAGCTAAATGGTCTACCAAATTGTCTTCAGGAGAAGCAATAAAGCCGGCGTCTAACTGAAAACTTTTCCATTCAATTTCGACTGCGTTTTTATGTTCAAAAAGCTCCAAAGCGCCTTCTATTCTTCTTTTTCCTATATAACAAAACGGACACATGATATCCGACCAAATTTGCACTTTTAATTTATTTTCCATCTTTATTACTTTTGTAAATAATTAAATCATTTGTATATACAAATGTAATAAAAGTAGTTTGAAACTAATCCCATATTATGCTTTTATTAGGAATTGACAGATTGGTATTTCTTTAAAAAGAGTACTATATAAATCGAATAAACTCTCCGTTCAATCTTATATCTTATTACAAATACACTTCATTACGGAGCTGGTTCTATGATGTAAAAATCATCAATTCAGTTTTGAGCTGTTTTGGCTTTAGGTTTTTATTGGAAATTCTTCCTTTTGGAAATTTATCATAAAAATCAAACAGTTTTTCATTTCATCCTAAATATTTCCGATAATCTTGTCCATAACCCAACTGGTATGAGCGCCTGTCAAACCATTGGAAGGATGCTTGCTGTTTCCCAAAAGATGTTCCCGAATTTGCTGTACATGATACAGTTGAATGTTTTCCGGATGCGCAATAAAAAGTTCCGTTTTTCCTTGTTCGTTCGAAAGTGCTATCGGTTCATCATTAAATACAGAGAATGCTATTTTACCTTTACTTCCAAAAATTTCTACCGTATCTTCCCGCTCATAGCATCCAAAATTCCAGCTGCCTGTACCCGTAATTCCCGACTCATGAAGCCAAGAGGCAGTAGCCGCATCTTTGGCGGAATACAGTCCCTGCTGATTAAGACTAATGCCGGAAACCTCTTTTATATCTCCTAAAAGATAGATGAACAAATCCAACCCATGACTGGCTAAATCATCAAAATAACCACCAGTAGCTATTTCAGCATCAGTTCTCCAGTTATAGTTTCCTGACAAATCCTGAGGTGTTGCAGGTTTACTCAAATGCCACCTTATATGTCGGACTTCACCAATTTCATTGGCATCAAGCCATGTTTTTATCTGTTTGAAACGAGGGAGTGAACGCCTGTAATAAGCAACAAACAAAGGAATGTTTTTTGCTGCAAATGCTTCATGAATCGCCAGGCTATCTTGATAATTTGGCGCTAACGGTTTTTCGATACAACAGGGTTTTCCTGCCGATGCTACTTTAAGTCCGTAGTATTTATGGGTATCAGGAGGAGTCGCAATATAAACTGCATCAATTTCGGGATCGTTGATTAGCGCATCTGCATCCGTATAATATTTAGTAATTCCATGTCTTCTGGCATAATCGGCAGCTTTGTCACCATCTCTTCTCATTACTGCTGCGAGCTGAAACCCTTCTGTTTTCTGATAGGCAGGACCACTTTTTATCTCTGTAACATTTCCACATCCCACAATTCCCCAACGAATATTTTCTGGTTCTTTATTTTTATTAATCATTTTTAATTGATTTTAGATCTGTAGCTTTTTATGATTTAGTCAATTTCTTTTTAGCTTCATATACGGACCTCAAGCCCTCCCACCTTTGCTCCATTTTTTAACACTAATACAACTCACTACCTAAAAGTAAATATAATATTGTTGACCTGATATTTTACAATTTGCTTCAAATAAAAAAAACCATCAAAATTGCTCTTGATGGTTTTTGTATATTTTTAAATTTTTGGTTTATGCCAATAAATCTAAAACTAAAGAAGGGAACAACCCTAATGCGATATTTAACACAATCGCAATAACGGCAACTGCATAAATAATAACCGGCGTTCCTTTTCGTTCTTCGTTTGGTTCTTTGGTATACATCGCCAAAATCAATTTAAAGTAGTATCCAACGCTAATAATAGAGTTCACCACTGCTGCGATTACTAAAGCCAAATAACCCGCTTGAATCGTTTGATTGAACAAAACCAACTTAGCAAAGAATCCGGCAAAAATTGGAATACCAGCCATAGAAAGTAAAGCTGCCGTAAGGATGGCCGCTAACAATGGATTCGTTTTTCCCAATCCGTGAAAATTCACGATATCTTCGTTGTCTCTATTTTTACAAACGTATAAAATCACACTAAAAGCAGCGATTCCAGATAAAGAATACGCTGAGGCATAATACAACAAACTTCCTGCTGAAGTAGATAGACTCAACAAAGTCATCAACATAAAACCGGCGTGAGAAACCCCTGAAAAAGCCAACATACGTTTTACATTTGTTTGTCTCAATGCCATAATATTACCAACCGTCATCGAAGCCATAGAAATCACGACCACAATAATTTTGAAAGACTCAGAAATATCTGCATTCATAACGGATAATAATTTGTACAAAGTCGCCATGGCAACTACTTTCGCTAAAGTACTCATCAATGCTGTTGTCAACGCTGGCGAACCTTCGTAAACATCTGGCGCCCAGAAATGAAATGGAACTGCCGCCACTTTAAACAACATTCCAATTGTTACCAATACAATTCCTATTGGAAACCAAATTGGCAATTCCGCTGATTGCGATAATTCACTGATTTCAGTAACGTCAAAACTTCCCATGGCACCGTAAATTAAACAGATCCCAAACAGAATGATTCCAGAAGCAAAAGATCCCATTAAGAAATACTTCATTCCTGCTTCGTTACTTTTTAAATTCATACGATCACTTGCCGCAAGAATATAAAGGGAAATTGACAATACTTCGATTCCTAAAAAGAACATCGCTAAGTTTCCAAAAGAAACCATTGCCACTGCTCCTGCCAATAAAAATATTTTTATGGCAATATAATCCGAGATTTTAGATTGGTGATTTTCGTAAAAATTATGTCCTAAAGCCACCAAGAAAATGGTAAGCACAATGAACAATGACGAAAAAGTACTTGAAAATTTACTCACAACAATCATGTTGTTGTAGTAGCTTTCCGTTGAATTAAATTCAGATATGGTTAAACCCAGCACTCCCAATAATCCAATAATTGTTATTGGAACAATGGCTTTCCTTAAATTAAATATTTCAAATAAAAGGCATAAAACACCTAATCCTATTATAGCTATTAATGTATTCATTTTTTTATTTGACTTAGTTAATTCGGTTTATTTGAGTTAAAATTTCTTCCAGACTTGGGGTAATCAAATCGGTAATTGGCTTTGGATACATCCCAAAAAAGAATAAAACACCAATTATTAGTACCAAAGTTATTCCTTCATTAATCGTTACATCAGCAAAAACTTTAGAATTAGTTTCTCCCAACATCGCATGTTGAAACATTTTCAACATATAATACGCTCCTAAAATTATAGTTGTTCCTCCTAGAATGGCAAACCAAATATTAATTTGTGAAAGACTGTATAAAACGGTGAATTCTCCAATGAAGTTAAAAGTAGTAGGCAAAGCAACAGATGCTAAAACCAAAATCAAAAACATCGAAGTGAATTTTGGTGATTGCGTACGAATACCACCCATTTCAGCAATGGCTCTGGTTTCGTATCTTCTGAAAATAATTTCAGCGACATAAAACAATCCAACAACCACAAATCCGTGTGCAATCATTTGCAAAACTGCTCCACGCAATCCGTCTAATGTCAAAGTGTACGTTCCTGCTGCAATTAAACCAACGTGGGCCAAAGAAGAATACGCTAATAATTTCTTTAAATCTTTTTGTTTCAATGCAACGATAGATCCATAAATCACACCTGCAATTCCAAGCCCTATGAAAATACACATGTATTCTTTGGCGGCCAATGATGCCAATGGTAATTGCCAACGAATAACGCTATACAATCCCATTTTTAGCATAATACCGGATAAAAGCATGGTACCAACAGTTGGGGCTTTTTGGTACACATTTGCTTGCCAAGTGTGGAACGGAATTAATGGAATCTTAATCGCATACGCCAAGAAGAATGCCAGGAATATCCACAATTGTTCGGTTGCTGATAAATTCAATTTGTATAAATCTTCTAATAAAAGACTTCCAGCTTGTTGGTACATATAAACAAAAGCCACCAACATAAACAATGAACCTGCCAATGTGTAGATAAAGAATTTAACTACTGCTTTTTTGCGTTCTTCTGCGTCTCCGTTACCCCAAATTAAAGCGATGAAGTAAATTGGAATCAAAGATAATTCCCAAAAAATGTAATACAACAAACCATCTGATGCCAAGAATGTTCCTGCCATGGCAAACGACATAAACAAGATTAACGCATAAAATGATTTTGAATTTTTATATTGATTTCCAAAAGAAGAAAAAATAATTATTGGAGTCAAAACTGTGGTCAACAAAAGCATCGCCATCGACAATCCATCCGCTTTTAGAGCAAAAGAAATATTAGGTTGCGTGATCCACTGGTTGATGAAACTGATGTTTTCACCTAAATTATAGTGATTTAATAATACAATAGAAGCGCCTGCAGCAGCTAACCCAAAGAACAAAGCCACTTTTGAGGCCAATTTATCGCCTGCAAGATAAGTTGCAAACGCACCAACCAAAAGTATAATTAATATTAGAGATACATTCATGATATATGATTATTGAGCTAAAAATAAATAAGAAACAATGGCACAAAGCCCTAATACGAAAGCAAAAAGATAAAGACCAATGCTCCCATTTTGTATTTTCTTTCCTTGGTAACTTATTTCGTTGGTAACTTTTCCGAATCCAAAAACTAAAGCTGATAGACCTGTTTCTATAGTATCTCTGAAAAAACGAGACAAGAAATTAATTGGTTTAACAAAAATAGCGTCATAAAATTCATCAACATAATATTTATTGTAAAGCACTTTTGAAAATCCTGTGATTTCAGCATCTTCAGTCGGAACTTCATTTTGTTTGATGTATTTGACGTAAGCAATACCAATTCCTACTAATCCGCCCACAACGGCAATAGCCATCAAGATATATTCAGTAGTTCCTAAATGGTGTTCAGCGTTTGCTAATTTTGGTAAAATAGGAGTCAAATATCCATTCAACCAACTGTTTCCTGGCAAACTGATCAAACCACCGATAGTAGCCAAAATTGCTAAAACAATCAAAGGAATGGTAATCAAAGAAGGACTTTCGTGCAAATGGTGTTTTTGTTCTGCTGTTCCTCTAAATTCTTGGAAGAACGTTAAGAACATCAAACGGAACATATAAAAAGCAGTCATTATAGAGGCAATCGAAGCCACAACCCATAACGGAATATTATGATGGAAAGCCACTAATAGAATTTCGTCTTTCGAGAAAAACCCAGAGAATAATGGAACTCCAGAAATTGCTAAAGAAGCAATAAGCATTGTTATAAACGTAATTGGCATCGCTTTTTTCAAACCACCCATATTGCGCATGTCTTGTTCTCCGTGCAAAGCATGAATTACAGAACCCGAACCCAAGAACAAACAAGCCTTGAAGAAAGCATGTGTGATTACGTGGAAAACGGCTACTTCATAAGCACCCAATCCCAAAGCCAAGAACATCAATCCCAATTGAGAAACGGTAGAGTAAGCCAATACTTTCTTGATATCATTTTGAACCAATCCTATCGTAGCAGCTACCAAAGCAGTAACAGCTCCAACAATTGCGATTATAGATTGAACGCTTGGAACCAAATCAAACAAGAAATTTAATCTTGTAATCATAAATATACCAGCGGTAACCATCGTTGCAGCGTGAATCAAGGCCGAAACAGGAGTTGGCCCAGCCATTGCATCCGGTAACCAAGTATACAATGGAATTTGAGCCGATTTACCACAAGCTCCAATAAACAGTGCTAAAGCAGCAACCGCAACCCAAAAGTCATTGTAGTCTGGCGCAGTAGTTATAGCTGTTTTTAATGTTGTAAAATCAACCGTTGAAAATAAAGATCCGAGGATAAAAATCCCAATCAATAATCCTAAATCACCGATTCTGTTCATGATGAATGCTTTCTTAGCTGCATCATTAAATTCTTGGTTTTTATGCCAAAATCCAATTAACAGATACGAACAAAGACCAACGCCTTCCCAACCTATGAACATCACTAATAAGTTACTTCCTATTACTAAGGTAATCATGAAAAATATAAACAGATTTAAATATGCAAAAAACTTGTGCATATTTTCATCATCGTGCATGTAACTGATCGAATACAAATGAATCAATGATCCAATTCCGGTTACAAAAAGCAACCATAAAACGGACAATTGGTCTAATTGAAATCCAAAATCAACTTTGAAATTACTGATTTGAATCCAGTCAAAAAGAGCAATTCGAATGCCTTCCGGTTGTGCAGCTATTCCACTGAAGAAATAAACAGTTGCAATAAAAGAAACCACAACTGACAAGGTTCCTAATATTCCTGAAAGTGATTTTCCCAGACTTTTACCAAAGAAAACATTGATTAAAAATCCTAAAAAAGGAGCAAGAACTAAAACTAAAGCTATATTGGTATTCATTTCCATTTATCCTTTTAAGTTTTTTAAATTATCGATAGTAATTGAACCTAAATTTCTAAAAATAGAAACTAGAATTGCCAATCCTACCGCAACTTCTGCCGCAGCAACAGCCATCGAGAAGAACACAAAAACTTGTCCTTGCGCATCTTGATGATAGGTTGAAAATGCTACAAACAATAAGTTTACTGCATTCAGCATAATTTCAATTGACATAAATACGATAATGGCATTTCGTCTGTACAACACTCCGAAAACTCCAATACAAAAAAGTATTACGCTTAGGAATATATAATTTTCAATACCAATGTGGTTTAAAATATTGTTCATCTTATTTTTGCAATTTTTCTTTTTTAGACAATAACACAGTTCCAATCATAGCAACCAAAAGTAATATAGAGGCAAATTCAAACGGAACCATATATTCATTCAGCAGTATTTTACCCAATACTTTTATAGATTGATAATCCTCGCCGGTAGTTACATATTCTCCAACAATAGGTTTTGAATTGATGAAAATGGCAAGCAAAACCAAACAGATCAAGCAAAAAGAAACAATAGCTCCTAATCGAGTGATTCTAGGTCGGTGCACTTCTCTTTCCTCATTTAAATTCATCAACATGATGGTGAATAAAAACAAAATCATAATCGCTCCAGAATACACAATAATGTGGACTATCGCCAAAAATTGAGAATTCAATAATAGATAATGACCCGCAATCGAAAAGAAACAAATCACTAAATAAATAGCGCTGTGAATCGGATTTTTGCTAAAAATTGTCAAAAATGCGGTTGCTAATGTGATAGCAGCCAATACGCAAAAAATTATAAGTATCGTAGACATTAGTTAGCGTTTTTAAGTTGAGCGTTTTTCATTGCCATTTCCAGAGGCATGACCAATTTGTCTTTTCCAAAGATAAAATCTTCTCTCTCATAGCTGGAAGGAACCAAAACTTTAGAAGTTGTCAGGTAAATGGCGTCTTTAGGACAAGCCTCTTCACACAATCCACAAAAAATACAACGCAACATATTAATTTCATATATCGACGCATATTTTTCTTCTCTGTACAAATGTTTTTCGTCTGCTCTGCGTTCTTCAGCCTTCATCGTAATCGCTTCTGCAGGACAAGACAAAGCACATAAACCACAAGCCGTACAATTCTCACGACCTTCCTCATCACGCTTCAACATGTGCTGACCGCGATAAACTGAACTTCTTTCACGTACTTGTTCCGGATATTGAATCGTTACTTTTCTTTTAAACAAATGCTGAATCGTAATTATCAAACCTTTGACAATCGCAACAAGATACATTCTTTCCCAAAAAGTCATCTCCTTGTTAGAGACTTGCTTTTTTCTTCCCGATAAGGATATACTTTCTATTGACATTTTTTATTTTTATTTGAAGCTTAATCCTGCTATTCGCTATATCTTTTATTTTTTAAAGAAAAAAAATAAAAGGATGCCGCTACTATCAGGGCTAGGGCATTTCGGTATTATTAATGTTTCTTTTTTAAATTCTAATTTTTGTAACCAATTTTATTCCTTTCTATTTTATTGTCTTGTTTTTCCATCAACTCATCCAAATAAGTAAAAACCAATTCAATATTTTTATCGTGATTTACCAATTTCTTCTTTATTTCTTCAATGTCTAGTTTTGCACTTAAATTATCGGTTAGAAATTCTCTCAAACTTACAAATATCTCTATTATTTTGATACTCATTTGAGTTGCTCTTTCACTTTTCACAACATTAGACAACTGCAATATTCCATGTTCAGTAAATACATAAGGTAGCGAACCTCCTAAAACTTGTCTTGAAGGTATCGCATTTTGCGATACCATTAAATCAACTTCTATTTCATTCAATTGAAACATGAAATGCGATGGGAATTTGTCAATATTTCTACTAACCTGCTCCCTTAGCCTTCTAGGTGTTACAACATAAAGCTCAGCCAAATCACGATCCAACATAACTTTTTGATTTCTAACAAAATAAATTTTATTAGTTATTATTTCGTCTGGAATAATAATTTTGTCCATACATTAACCTTTTTTGTTAAGGTGTCACATTTTGTTACACCTATATCTTTGTTTTTGATAAAATGGCACAAAGTGAAGCAATCAGTATCTAATATTTTTAACACTTAGCTTTAAAACTTACTATTCTTATAAAATCCATTTCTTAAGGTGTCGCAATTTGCGACACCTTAAGTTTTTTCTTACTCTATCTGATCTTAAATTCTAAAATCCTAAATAAGTTGCAATTTCGCTTCTCAAAATTACAATTCCGGTAATCATAATATTGATAATGGATAATGGAATCAAAATTCTCCATCCCAAATGCATCAATTGATCGTATCTGAATCTTGGAATGGTCCAACGAACCCACATATAGAAAAAGATGAATCCACACAATTTGATAAACAAAGCACCAAATCCTATAACATTTGCAATATTTACACCCCAATTTTCTACTGCCCAACTCATTCCAGGATAATTATAACCTCCAAAGAATAAAACCGCTAAAATCGTAGAAGAAATAAACATATTAGCATATTCAGCAAATAAATAGAATCCCATTTTCATCGATGAATATTCCGTGTGATAACCTCCAATTAATTCCGTTTCGCATTCCGCTAAATCAAAAGGTGTTCTATTGGTTTCTGCAAAAGCACAAATTAAGAATATAATAAAAGATAACGGTTGGTAAAACACATTCCAATTCATTCCTGCTTGTTGTGCCGAGATCTCTCTTAAACTCAACGTTCCGGTCATCATCAACAAAGCAATCAGCGAAAGTCCCATGGCAACTTCATAAGATACCATTTGCGAAGCAGCACGAACGGCGCCCATCAAAGAGAACTTATTATTCGATGCCCAACCACCAATCATGATTCCGTAAACACCCACTGAAACAACTCCAATAAAGTATAACAATCCAATGTTTAAATCAGTTGCCTGCAATAGAATATCTCTTCCAAACAAATGCAGCCTGTCTCCCCAAGGAATTACGGCGCTCGTCATCAAAGCGGTACTCATAGCAATTGCCGGACCTACAAAAAACAAAAATCTGTTTGGAGTGTTTGGCTCAAATTCTTCTTTCGAGAATAATTTTAAACCATCGGCAAGCGGTTGAAACAATCCAAAAGGACCTGCTCTGTTTGGTCCAACACGATCTTGAAGCCAAGCGGCAACTTTTCGTTCAGCCCACGTGGAATACATTGCCATTAACATTGTCAAAGCAAAAACCGCAACAATAATGACACTTTTTTCTATGATAATAGTACTATCCATTATTACCCAAGCTTTTTTGATTAATAATGTCTTCTTCAGTCAATGGAATTTCGACCATGCTTATTTTCTTACGGTCTTCTTCTCTACCTAAAAGGATATGATCTTCGGTAGCGATTTCCACTTTTTGTAATTTTCTGTTGTATTTGTTTTGGTTGATAACCGAATCTTTTTCGAATGCTCTCGGTCCTTCAATAGTCCAATCTGCAATGTCTTTGTGGTCAAAACGACATCCATTACAAATAAATTCATCTACTTCATGGTACTCATCTTTTCTTCCGGTAACGCGTTGGATTTCGTCACCAAACATCCAAACGGTAGTTTTTCCGGAACAAGTAGGGCAATTTCTGTGTGCATTATAAGGCTTGCTGAACCAAACTCTTGATTTAAATCTAAAAGTTTTATCAGTCAATGCGCCTACCGGACAAACATCAATCATATTTCCGGAGAACTCATTATCAACCGCTTTTGAGATACAAGTCGATATATTAGAATGATCTCCTCTATCCATTACTCCGTGAACACGATCGTCAGTCAATTGATCTGCAACCATTACACAACGGTAACAAAGAATACAACGGTTCATGTGTAATTGAATATTTGGACCAATGTTTTCTGGCTCAAATGTTCTTTTTTCTTCTATAAAGCGAGTTTCTGATTTCCCGTGCTCAAAGCTTAAATTTTGCAAATCACATTCTCCTGCTTGATCACAAACCGGACAATCTAAAGGGTGATTGATCAATAAAAATTCTGTTACTGATTTTCTGGCTTCGGTTACTCTTGGTGAAGATTTACTGTTCACTTCCATTCCGTCCATACAACCTGTTACACAAGATGCCATTAATTTAGGCATTGGTCTTGGATCAGCTTCACTTCCTTTTGCAACTTCCACTAAACAACAACGGCATTTTCCACCGCTTCCTTTTAGTTTAGAATAATAGCACATCGCTGGCGGAACTACTTCTCCACCTATCATACGTGCTGCCTGCAGGATTGTTGTTCCTGGTTCTACTTCTATGCTTTGACCGTCTATGGTTACTTTCATTTTCTGAAATTCTTGACTTTATACGATTACTTTAGAAACTAAATGCTTTACTTTTTCAAAAGGTTCCGCAACAAAATGATCTCTATTTTTTATTTTTTCCGGGAAACGAATATGGTATTCAAACTCCTCTCTAAAATGACGAATGGCTGCTGCCACTGGCCAAGCTGCTGCGTCACCTAATGGACAAATTGTATTTCCTTCAATTTTACTCTGAATACTCAACAGCAAATCGATATCTTCTTCACGACCGTGACCATTTTCTATTCGGTGTAATACTTTTTCCATCCAGCCTGTTCCTTCACGACATGGTGAACATTGTCCACAGCTTTCATGGTGGTAAAAACGAGAGAAGTTCCAAGTATTACGAACGATACAAGACGTATCATTGTAAACAATAAATCCACCGGATCCCAACATAGAACCCGTTGCAAATCCACCGTCACTTAACGATTCGTATGACATCAAACGATCTTCACCGTTTGCCGTTTTATAAATTAAATGGGCTGGTAAAACGGGAACAGAACTTCCTCCCGGTACAAATGCTTTCAAAGGTCTGTCAGAACTCATTCCTCCTAAATATTCATCAGAATTCATGAATTCGTAAACACTCAGACCCAATTCGATTTCATAAACACCCGGGTTTTTGATATGCCCCGAAGCCGAAATTAATTTGGTTCCAGTAGAACGTCCAATACCGATTTTGGCATATTCCGCACCCGAATTGTTCACAATCCACGGCACAGCGGCAATAGTTTCTACGTTATTTACAACCGTTGGATTTGCCCAAAGTCCTGAAATAGCAGGAAATGGTGGTTTGATACGAGGATTTCCTCTTTTTCCTTCCAATGATTCAATCAATGCAGTTTCTTCACCACAAATGTAAGCTCCGGCACCACAATGAACGTAAAGTTCTAAATCATACCCTGAACCTAATATATTTTTACCCAAAAATCCGGCAGCTTTTGCTTCGTTAATGGCTCTTTCCAATATTTTATAAACCCACATGTATTCTCCACGAATGTAGATGTACGAAAGGTTTGCACCCAAAGCATAACTGGAAGTAATCATTCCTTCGATCAATAAATGAGGAATAAATTCCATCAAATAACGATCCTTGAAAGTTCCTGGTTCTGATTCATCCGCATTACAAACTAAATGTCTTGGTTTTCCTGATTTTTTATCAATAAAACTCCATTTCATTCCGGCAGGGAAACCCGCTCCACCACGACCACGTAATCCTGAAGTTTTTACTTCTTCGACCACTTCGTCTGGCGTTAATGTTTTTATGGCTTTTTCTACTGAAGCATAACCCCCGTTTTGACGGTATACTTCGTAGGTTTTAATTCCTGGGATATTTATTTTGTCTAATAATATTTTTTGTGACATATTATTTATCGTGTAATATTATTGTATCGTTTTTGCAATCTTCAATTAACTGGTCGATTTTTGCTGCCGTCAAATGTTCTTTGTAAAAATCGCCTAATTGCATCATTGGAGCGTAACCACAAGCACCTAAACATTCAACGCCTCTAACTTCGAAGAGACCGTCTGGAGTAGGCTCACCCACTTTTACACCTAATTTTTCACAGGTATAATCCATTAAATCCTCCACTCCATTCAAACAACAAGGAGAAGTTTGACAAAATTCGAACATGTATTTTCCAATAGGCCTTTGGTTGTACATCGTATAAAACGATACTACTTCGTAAACTTCAATTGGTTTAATCAAAAGGATTTCGGCTACTTTATTCATTAATTCAATACTCAACCAATTCTCGTGAGCATCTTGAACTTCATGCAAAACAGGCAATAATGCCGATTTTCTTTTGTCTTCAGGATAATGACTAATCAATTCATTGATGCGGGACATCAATGCTTCGGTCATATTTATTTCTTGTTTGTGATACGTACGTTCCATTTTTTATTATTTCAAATTTTGAATTCTAAATTTGAAATGTTTTTTGACTTTCATTCCTAATTTATAATTCATCATTTATAATTTTATTAAGCGTCTAACTCTCCGGCAATAACATTTAAACTTGACAAAATAACAATTGCATCCGATAGTAATGAACCTTTAATCATTTCTGGATACGCTTGGTAGTAAATAAAACAAGGTCTGCGAAAATGCAATCTATAAGGAGTTCGACTTCCGTCAGTAACCAAATAAAAACCTAGCTCTCCATTTCCACCTTCAACAGGATGGTATATTTCGGCAACTGGAACAGGAACTTCTCCCATAACAATTTTGAAATGGTAAATCAACGATTCCATACTCGTGTAAACATCTTCTTTTGGTGGAAGGTAATAATCCGGAACATCAGCATGGAAGTCATTTCCTTCCGGCATTTTTGCTAAAGCCTGACGAATAATACTCAAACTCTCCCAAACTTCTGCATTACGAACGCAAAAACGATCGTACGTATCACCCGATTTTCCAACCGGAATAATAAAATCAAAATCTTCGTAAGAAGAATACGGTTGCGCTACACGAACATCATAATCAACACCTGCAGCACGTAAATTTGGACCTGTAAATCCGTAAGCCATCGCTTGTTCAGCTGTTATGGCTCCAACATTTACAGTTCTGTCAATAAAAATTCTATTTCTTTCGAATAAATTTTCAAATTCTTTCCAAGCAGCTGGAAAATCTGCTAAAAAAACATCTAATTTTCTAAAAGCTTCTGGTGACCAATCTCTTTCGAAACCACCAATTCTTCCCATATTAGTAGTCAAACGCGCTCCACAAATTTCTTCGTAGATTTCATAGACTTTTTCTCTAAATTGGAACACATATAAAAATCCGGTATACGCTCCGGTATCCACACCAAGGATTGAATTACAGATAATGTGATCCGTGATTCTTGCCAATTCCATTACAATAACTCTTAAATATTGCGCTCTTTTAGGAACTTCAATATCCAACAATTTTTCTAATGTCATCCACCAACCCATATTGTTTATAGGCGACGAACAGTAGTTCATTCTATCAGTAAGAGGTGTGATTTGGTAAAAAGGACGGTTTTCAGCGATTTTTTCGAAAGCTCTGTGAATGTAACCAATGGTTGGTTCCGCTTCCAGAATTCTTTCTCCATCCATCAACAAGATATTTTGAAAAATACCGTGTGTAGCTGGGTGAGTAGGTCCTAAATTTAGAATTGAAAGCTCACTTCCATCTTCGTTTAGTTGGGCTGCAATTCTTTTAGCATAGCGATGCTCTGGTGGTAATAATAGTTCTGACATTTATTTAATGTGAAAAATTATAATAGTGTGTGTGTTTTTAATAATTGTCGGTTGTTCTTCCAAAGAAACGGTCATCTTTGTCCGTTCTTCCGCTATCTTCCATTGGAAATTCTTTTCGCATTGGAAAAGAAATCATTTCATCCATATTTAAAATACGTTTCAATTGTGGATGACCAATGAAGTTTATTCCATAAAAATCAAACGTTTCTCTTTCCATCCAGTTAGAACTTAAGAAAATGTTTGATATCGTTTTTATTTCTGGGTTTTCACCGTTGATAAATGCCTTGATTTTAATCCTTTTGTTTTCGTACCAATTGTGCAGATGATAAACAACAGCAAATTGATGATCAACATCATTGTCAGGATAGTGAATCCCACATAAATCAGTCAAAAAATGAAAACGCAATGTTGGGTCATTTTTCAAAAAAAGAATCACTGCCGTAATTTTATCAGCAGCTACTTCAAATGAAAATATATCTTTTTCCTGCTTGAATTCAAAAACAGCCGAATCAAATGTTTCGACTAATTTTTCTTGGATTTGTATCGTTTCTAGCGCCATTATTTATTTGATATTATAAGAAGCTAATAATTCTTGATATTCTGGAGAACTTCTTCGTCTTACCGATTCCGTTTTAACCAATTCTTGCAATTTCATAACCCCATCAACAATTTGTTCTGGTCTTGGTGGACAACCCGGAACATAAACGTCAACCGGAATTACTTTGTCAATACCTTGTAAAACAGAATAGGTGTCAAAAACCCCGCCCGAACAAGCACAAGCACCAACAGCGATTACCCAACGAGGCTCTGACATCTGTTCGTATACCTGACGTAAGATTGGTGCCATTTTTTTTGAAATTGTTCCCATTACCATTAACATATCCGCTTGACGTGGAGAAAAACTCACGCGCTCAGAACCAAAACGCGCTAAATCATAATGCGAAGCCATCGTTGCCATAAATTCAATCCCACAACATGAAGTTGCAAAAGGCAAAGGCCACAATGAATTTGCACGAGCCAATCCCACAACATCATTCAGTTTTGTAGCGAAGAAACCTTCACCAACAACACCTTCTGGAGGGGTAACCATATTTATACTTGAATTACTCATTTTTATAAAAGTTATGAGTTATGAGTTATGAGTTCATAACTTAAATTTAAAATCAATTTTATATTTTCAATTCCAAAACCTTCTAATTCCCCCTTCGGGGGTTAGGAGGCTTATTCCCACTCTAAAGCTTTCTTTTTGATAATATAAAAGAAACCAACCAAAAGCAACATCATAAAAATCACCATTTTAACCATTCCTTCCATTCCTAATTCTTTGAAATTGATTGCCCATGGATACAAGAAAATTACCTCAACGTCAAACAAGACAAACAAGATGGCAACAAGAAAATATTTAACTGAAAATGGAATTCTCGCATTTCCAACAGATTCAATACCACATTCGAAGTTCTTATCTTTGATTTCAGATGATCTTTTAGGGCCTAATTTTCCTGAAACTAATATAGTTCCCACAACAAATCCTACAGCTAGGATAAACTGCATTAAAATTGGGATATAATTTAATTGATCGGATTGCATAGTATCGTTTTTTTTGAATAAAAATAAGCCACAAAGATAACTTTCAAATTATTAAATAACAATAAAAATTCAAAAATACATCGCAACTACAACGTTGTAAATTTACAATTTTTATTAATTATAAATAAGGAAAGATTTTTATCTTAAGATGTGTTTAACGTTTATAAAATTCAACAATCTTAAAAAGCAAGGTTCATTTATTTCGAAAGTGACAAAAATTTTGAATAAAAAAAAACGTTCCGAAATAAATCGGAACGTTTTTAAACATTCGTAGGCAAAAAAAATTAATTTTTTTATGCTTAGATCACTGCTACTTTCGCAGCAACTTTTCCTTTTCTTCCTTCTTCTTCTTCATAGCTAACTCTGTCACCTTCGCGTAATTCTTCCGCGTTGATTCCTGATGCATGAACAAAAATGTCTTTTCCTGTTTCTTCGTCTGTAATGAATCCGTAACCTTTAGATTCATTGAAAAATTTAACTGTACCTGTACGCATTGTAATAGTAATAATAATTTATAATGAGGCAAATGTAATATTTAATATAATACGAAAGACATTCTTCTCTTTTTATTTTGTAAAAATATTGATATTCAACGTTTTCTAACTAATTTGCACCGTAAATTACAATCAAACTAATTTTATATGCAACTCTTTCAATTGCGACTCATCAATTGTAGACGGCGCATCAATCATAACATCTCTCCCTGAATTATTTTTTGGAAAAGCAATGAAGTCACGAATCGTTTCCTGACCACCAAGAATTGCTACTAATCGATCCAATCCAAAAGCCAATCCTCCATGTGGTGGCGCTCCAAACTGGAATGCATCCATCAAGAATCCGAACTGCGCCTTAGCTTCTTCTTCGGTGAAACCTAAATATTTAAACATTAATTGCTGAGTCGCTTTATCGTGAATACGAATCGATCCACCACCAATTTCATTTCCATTCAAAACCATATCATACGCATTAGCACGAACTTTTCCTGGATTCGTTTCCAATAAGTGCATGTCTTCTGGTTTAGGAGATGTAAAAGGGTGATGCATGGCATGGTAACGACCACTTTCCTCATCGAATTCCAACAAAGGAAAATCAACCACCCAAAGCGGCGCAAATTCAGCTGGATTTCTCAACCCTAATCGTGTTGCTAATTCCATACGCAACGCACTTAACTGCGTACGCGTTTTGTCAGCTGGACCAGAAAGCACAAAAATCATATCGCCTGGCTGAGCACCTGTAGTTTTTGCCCAAGCACTTAAATCATCTTGATCGTAGAATTTATCTACTGATGATTTATAAGTCCCGTCTTCATTGCATTTTACATACACCATTCCTGATGCACCCACTTGAGGACGCTTAACCCAGTCAATTAACCCATCAATTTCCTTACGAGTATAGTTTCCAACTCCCGGAACGGCAATTCCAACAACTAATTCCGCAGCATTGAAAACTGGGAAATCTTTGTGTTGTGCAAATTGGTTCAACTCGCCAAACTCCATTCCGAAACGAATGTCCGGTTTGTCATTTCCGTAGGTTTTCATAGCATATTCGTAGGTAATTCTTGGAAATTTATCTACTTCGATGCCTTTTATTTCTTTCAACAAATGTCTTGTCAATCCTTCAAAAACATTCAAAATATCTTCTTGTTCCACGAAAGCCATTTCACAATCGATTTGTGTAAATTCCGGTTGTCTGTCTGCACGTAAATCTTCATCACGGAAACATTTCACGATTTGGAAGTATTTATCCATTCCACCTACCATCAATAATTGCTTGAAAGTTTGTGGCGATTGTGGTAACGCATAAAATTGCCCTTCATTCATTCGAGAAGGAACAACAAAATCTCTGGCACCTTCTGGAGTAGATTTTATTAAATAAGGCGTTTCCACTTCACAAAAATCTAAATCCGAAAGGTATTTACGCACTTCCATTGCCACTTTATGACGAAACATCAAACTGTTTTTTACCGGATTTCTTCTAATGTCAAGATAACGGTATTTCATTCTGATGTCTTCTCCACCGTCCGTTTCATCTTCAATAGTGAAAGGAGGCGTAAGCGAAGCGTTAAGAATAGTAAGTTGAGTAACTAAAATTTCTATCTCACCAGTTGCAATGTTTTTATTTTTGGCTTCACGCTCAATAACAGTTCCTTTTACCTGAATTACAAATTCACGACCAAGTGTTTTTGCCAGTTCAAAAACTGATTTTTCTGAACGACCTTCGTCAAAAATCAATTGCGTAATTCCATAACGGTCGCGTAAATCAACCCAGTTCATAAATCCCTTATCACGTGATTTTTGAACCCATCCCGCAAGTGTAACTTCTGTATTAATATGTGAGGCATTCAACTCACCACAATTATGACTTCTATACATGATCCAAATTTTAGACTGCAAAAGTAAAAACAAATATTGTATTAAACCCTAAAACCAAGAAACTTCAACGAAAATTAAATTATTGTTAATCTTTTAAAAATCATTAATTAAATAATTAAGTTTGACTAACACAATCTAACCTCATCACTTATGAAAAAATTAGTACTTATTGCCATTCTATTTGCCGCTACGTTTTACAGTTACGGGCAAGGTCCAAATTACGTTTCTTTTAATGCCGAAATAGCCAACAGAAACGGAGATTCAATTTATATCAGAGACAACAAAAAAGTGATTCGAAAAATCCAAGTCAACAAAGAAGGCGTTTTTAAAGACACCTTAAACATAAAAGACGGCTTATATCTAATGTTTGACGGGGTTGAATACACCAGCTTGTATCTTAAAAACGGATATGATTTAAAGCTAAAAATGGATGCGAAACAATTTGACGAGTCCATTGTATATTCAGGAAAAGGAGCTGTAGAGAACAATTTTTTGGCTCAAAACACCATGTCGGAAAGCAAATTTAATTACGATGAAATGCTATCGTCTAATGAAGAAACGTTCAATAAATTAATTGCCGAGAAAAACAAAGCTGATTTGGCAAAACTAGAAACCAACAAAATGGATCCTAATTTTGTTGCTCTTCAAAAGAAAGATATTGAGAATAATTTAGCTGGTTTGACTAAATATTACAAACAAGGTCTAGCGAACAATAAATTAAACAATTCCGTTTCTCCTTCGTTTGACTATGCTAATTACAAGGGTGGAAAAACGAAGCTGGAAGACTTTAAAGGAAAATACGTATATATAGACGTTTGGGCAACCTGGTGTGGACCTTGTCGTGCCGAAATCCCTTTCTTGAAAAAAGTTGAAGAAAAATACCATGATAAAAACATTGCTTTTGTGAGCATTTCTATTGACAAATTAAAAGATCTCGAAAAATGGAAAACCATGATAAAAGAAAAAGAGTTAGGCGGTGTTCAGGTTTTTGCGGATAATGATTGGAATTCTCAATTTGTTAAAGACTTTAATATCACCGGAATCCCTAGATTTATTTTGATAGATCCGAATGGAAAAGTTGTAAAAGCAGATGCAGCCAGACCTTCGTCACCAAAACTACAAGAAGAACTGGATGTTCTTTTAAACTAAGTTTGATAAAACTAAAACAAATGAACCAATGTGAAAGCATTGGTTTTTTTATGTTTGAGTATTTCCAATGTTAAGCTTTTGTCTAATGTTACTAAATTGTTAACTAAAAGTTTTTTTAATGTAAATTATTTTCTAAATTTGATAAGAAAATGTAATTAATTAAAACTAACGATATGAAAAAGTATGTAATTTTAGTGACGCTATTGTTCTCTGGGATTCTTTTTGCACAAGTAGGAAAACCAAAATTAGAAATTATTGGCCAACAAGTTAAGGCTGTTTACTATTTTGAAGATGGTAAGATACAGCAAGAAGGTTTCTTTAAAAATGGCAAACTGGAAGGAACTTGGACTTCATATGACACAAATGGAAATAAACAATCTATTGGCAATTATGAAAATGGTACTAAAACTGGAAAATGGTTTTTCTGGAATGGAAGTAATTTGAGCGAAGTAGATTTTTCTAACAGTAGAATTGCATCGGTGAAAACTTGGAAAGAAGATAGTTTAGTCAACAGAGACTAGAAAAACTCAATTAAAACATTAAAAAAGCTTTCAATACTTCTGAAAGCTTTTTTTATACCTATTAAACAAAACAGCCGTAAATTTTATTCTTTCAATACCATTATCTGTTTAAATCTTCAAAACATCTACTCCCAATATACAATCCATACTAATTCCGTCCATCAGAAATCAAAAAAAGCCAAATCAGGATAAAGATCATCTAAGCTAGAATAGCATTGCTACTTGATAAGACAATCAATTTGATATAATGGTTGAGCAATGGTAGACAAAAAGTGCGCTTTAATTATTAGGCATTTGTTGTAACGATAATTAACAAACACTCCCTTTTAACAAAGCATTATAAATATTTTTCTAGAAATTCTTACAAAATACGAAAAAGGATAATAATTCAGATAAGTTTAATCATACACAAACCAACAATCTAATTACCGGTAGGGTCTTACAAACTAAGTTATATCTGATAAGTACTTAGATTTATCATACCATAATGTTGATACTTTTATCTTCAATTTTCAATTTTAGAAGTTTTCTGTTATTATTAAAATAGCAACAATAAACATCAACTTCAACGTCGTTTCTTCTTTTTAGTTCTGCTATTAAATATAAAACAATAACTCTTGACCATTAAAATTTTAATAAAACTTATTTAATGATGCTTTCTCCTTTAGCCAATTTAACCCTTCAATTATCATTTTGTTTTTCGATATTCATTTAAATTTAATTGATTTTTTACACAAGTCATAAAAAAACTGGTAGGTACCGGTGTGTTCCTTAAAAAGACGTTTGTATTTTTGAATATTATATTTATTTGTTATCCATAAAAAAAGCCAGCAGATGTTACAAGCATTGCTGGCTAGTTCCTTAAAAAAGAAACAGTGATTGGAAAAACAGATAAATAGACCAAGCAAGGAAAATTTATTATTAACCAAAACCATCACAAAAGTATGAAATTATTTATTAAAAATGAGCCAAGAAATCATCGGCTTAACTCTAAAACTTGGAGAGTTGTCAAACTAACCTCCGGATTATTATTAGCGCTGACTTTGCAAGTTTCGGCAGCAGCAACCTCTAAAACGGTTATTTCCTCTAAAACCTATTTATTACAAGATAAAAAAATAGTCAAAGGCAAGGTTGTGGATGAAAAAGGGCTTCCTATACCAGGGGTTAACATACTTCTCAAAGGAACTAAAGTTAGCACACAGACCGATTTCAACGGTAGTTTTACAATCGAAGTACCAAATAACAGTGCGAAATTAGTTGTTTCCTATATTGGTATGGAGTCACAAGAAGTCACTATTGGAAACTCTCCGCTAACTATTGTCTTAAAAGAGACCGGTCAAAAATTAGAAGAAGTGGTTGTGGTCGCTTATGGAACACAAAAGAAAGTGAATCTTTCTGGCGCAGTAAATACGGTTAGCACCAAAACACTGATTAATCGTCCCGTAACCTCTTTAACTAATGCATTGCAAGGTACCGTCCCCGGTGTGAATATCCTTTCACGACCTGGAGATGTTGGAAATGACATGGGATCTATTAACATTAGAGGCAGGGGGAATCTTGGTTCTTCAGAAGCTTTATACGTAGTGGATGGTGTACCTGTGAGTGCCAATGATTTTGCAAGAATTAATCCAAACGATGTTGAAAGTATCTCTATATTGAAAGACGCATCAGCTTCCTCTATTTATGGTTCCCGTGCTGCTTATGGCGTTATCCTTGTTACCACTAAAAAAGGAAAAGAAGGAAAAATGACAGTAAATTATAATACCTACTATGCGGTTCAATCAGCTACGGTATTACCAAATTGGCTTGGGGCGTATGATTATGCCACATTGCGCAATGAAGCCGCTACAAATGCTGGCAAAGCATTACCTTATACTGCCGCTAATTTACAAACAATAAAAGACCAGTCTGATCCGGATCGTTTTCCTGACACCGATTGGTACAGTCTTGTTTTAAGAGATTCTGCCCCAATGTCAGAACATCAAATAAGCATTTCTGGTGGAGGTGATACCCGTTATTTCTTGAGCGGATCAATCTTTGATCAAAATTCACTTCTTCCCGGTAAAGACCTTAAACGCTATTCTTTCCGTGCCAATACAGAATCAAAAGTAACAGATAAGTTTAAAGTTGGGACGAATATCTCATTTATCCGTGATGCCTTCGACAATAAAAAAGGTAATATAAGCTTTGTATCACTTAATAGAATGGTGCCCTTAATGGTGAATAAACAAACTAATGGTAATTGGGGAAGCATGAATGGCGGTAGAATTGACGGGACTTTAGCCAAAGACAATCCACTGCGCAAACTAGAAGAAGGGGGTAGAAATGATTCTAATGCAAATAGATTTCTGGGTTCTGTAAATGCTACTTTTTCACCAATAAAAGGATTTGATATTAACGGACTGTTGTCATACAACTATTTCAATGGCTTTAACAGCTCTTTTATTAATGAGATGGCTCCAATACTAAATTTCAATACAGGAAACCCGATTAGTGGTACCGGTATCAGCCCAAATAGCCATAATGAACGCTGGAGTAATTCTGGTAGTTTATTGGCACAGGTAACTGCCAGCTATGAAAAGAACATTGGCAACCACTATGGTAAACTTTTAGCAGGAACCTCCCATGAAGATAACAGAAGCAGATCTATAGATATTACCCGTAAATCATTTGTAACCAATGGTTTAAATTCAACAAATGCCGGTTCAACCGATCCTTTAAACACATCAATAAATCCTGATGAGACAAAATTTAATGAAAATGCCTATCAATCCTTTTTTGGTCGTTTTAATTACGCTTATGACAATAAATATTTGTTTGAATCCAGTTTAAGAGCTGACTATTCATCTAAATTTTCAGGAGGACATCGCTTAGGTACTTTCCCTTCGGTTTCAGGAGCATGGCGTATCTCTCAGGAAAATTTTATGCAATCCGTTGACTGGATTTCGGAATTAAAAATACGAGCTTCCTGGGGTAAATTAGGTAACACCGGTAATGTAGGTAATTACGATTTTTACGATGGATTAAAGACTGGTGTTGGCGCAATTTTGGATGAAGGTAAACAGGACGGGGTTTTTCCAGGGAAATTAGCTAATCCAAATCTTACATGGGAAAAAATTGACATGACTAATGTTGGATTGGATGTTAGTTTATGGAATAATAAATTAAACGTACAGGTAGATGCTTTCGACAGAATGACCAATGGAATATTATTGGTTAATCCATCATTACCGGATGAAGCAGGTTTAGATGACAAATTAAGTCCCTCAGTAAATTTAGCCAAAGTGCAAAACAAAGGAATTGAATTATCATTGACACATAACAATCACATAGGTGATTTTAATTTTTCAGTAGGTGGAAATTTCAGCAGAATCTGGAACAAAGTGGTAGATCTTGGCGATCAAGGCGATCAAATTAATGATCCTTGGATAAACCGTGTTGGTGAACCTATTGGTTCTTTTTATATGTGGGAAGCTGAAGGCTTGTTTGGAACTGCAGCAGATGTAGCAGCACATGCTTTACAATCAACTGCTACAAAAGCCGGAGACATCAAATATAAAGACCAGAATGGCGATAATGTTATTGATGGAGACGACCGTGTAGTTCTAGGCTCAGATGTACCTTATATTACCTATGGTATAAATATCACAGCCAATTACAAGGATTTCGACTTTGCCATAATGGGACAAGGTGTTAGTGATATAAAGGTATATCTTGATGCCGAAGCTTCACAGGCATTTTTTAATGGCGCCGGTGCTAAAGACAATGTACTGGATCGATGGACTATCGCGAATCCTAACCCAAATGCATCCTATCCACGTATATTGAGCTCTGCCGATAACACGCAAAACCTTAAAAAATCCAGTTTTTGGTTATATGATGCTGCTTATTTCAGAATCAAAACCATATCATTGGGTTACAATCTTCCTAAGAGTTTGACCTCAAAAATCAACGTTCAAGGAATCCGAATATATGCTTCCAGTAATAACCCATTTACTATAAGAGCAGATAAGAGATTGAAAGATTTTGACCCTGAAACTTCTTCTGCAAGAGCTTCTTACCCACAACTTAAATCTTATTCTTTTGGATTGAACGTTTCTCTTTAATAACCCTTTAATTAAAATTTCATGAAATATATATCATATAAAATAGTCGCTATTTTAGCAATAACTGCCCTCAGTGGATGCAGTGAAGATTCACTTGACAGGTTACCACAAGATCAAATATCAAGTGCCACATTCTGGACATCAGAAAAGGAAGCCCGTTTGACCTTGACCGGATGCTACGCCTATTTAGAAGGTAGTTATTATAATATCTATAATGATGCATCTTCAGACAATGCCTATTGTCAATATCCTTGGGAAGGCACTGCCACTTCGATAAGTGCAGGAGACATTGATGCCACATTAGATCAAGGGTATAAATCTCGTTATACCGCCATTCGTCAATTTAATTATTTTTTGGATAATGTGGGGAAAACACCCATGAACGAAGATTTGAAAAAGAGATTTATTGCTGAAGCCAGAGTTTTAAGAGCAACCACCTATTTTGAATTAGCAAGATATTTTGGATCTGTGCCTCTAATCAAAAACTCTTATGCTGACCCTTTAGAAACAGCTATAGTACCAACACCTGAAGCAGATGTAATTGCATTTGTTTTATCCGAATTAACAAGTGTAGCAGATCAGTTGCCAGCTAATTATGCCGGTGGAACAAATAATGAAACGGGTAGAATTACTACTGGCGCTGCATGGGCAATTAAAACAAGAGTAGAATTACACTATGGTAAATGGAGCGAAGCTGTGGCAAGTGCCCAGCATGTGATGGGAATGGGATACCAGTTATTCAGGGTTACTACTCTAGCTGCCAATGACACAAAAGATGATTATTCAAATTTTGTAACTTTTGCGAATGCTGCCGAAAAGGATAAATTCTATAAAGGATTAGCCAGTTATGAACAACAATTTTGGGCTGCAAATGAAAATAATAAAGAAACTATTTTGGCTTCCCAAAACATAAACAATTCTTCTTATGAATACGGAAATGGATTACAAACCTTGCTCCCCCCATCAGATTTGGGTGGTTGGAGTTCCATTACCCCAACTGTTGACTTAGTAAATGCATACTGGGATAAAAACGGAAATAGTTTCACTCCGCCTACCCCTGCACAACGAGCTACAAATTATAATAACGGCACACCTAACGCAGCTTATTATGATGAGTTTAAAAACAGAGATACCCGTTTATACGCCAGCATTTTATTCCCATCAAACCCTTGGGATCGCTTTAATGCAGGGTATGTATTCGAATGGGGTAAAGGAGGTAATAATAACAGCAAAACAGGTTACAACTTCAGAAAATTGATTGACCCTGCTTATGCATCGGCTGAATGGGATGGCGCACAGGATTTTCAAATTATACGTTACGCCGAAATTTTACTTTCCTATGCTGAAGCTAAAAATGAAGCTTCTGGTCCTGACGCATCTATTTATAATGCATTAAACGACATTAGAGACCGTGCAGGAATGCCTGCAATTGATCAGACTGTATACAACACCAAAGACAAACTACGTCAATTGATACATAATGAAAGACGTATTGAATTAGCGGGTGAAGGACAGCGTTTTCAGGATATTCGCCGTTGGAATATTGCCAGTAATGTAATGAAAGACACCCGTGACATTACCAATAGCCTAGCACAGGAACGCAAATGGGAATCTAGATTTGTTAAAATGCCTTATCCTCAAAGTGCAATCGACCACAATCCAAATTTAAAAGACGCACAAGCTGCAAAAGGATATTAAATCAGAAGCATTACTATTGTAATACAACTGATTATAAGGCTAATGAATTTTGATTAGTTTTTTTAAGTACCATCGGATTTATTTCTGATGGTACTTTTTTTTAAGAATAACATCGCAAATTTTCACACTATTTTTAATCCACTAAACTGTAATCAACACTATCATGAAAGTAAAAATTATCCTAATTGTTTTTTTTACAACAAACACTTTTTACCCAAAAATGAATGTACAATCTGCTGTTTCGTTGCCATTATATTAGCGAATGAGCAATGGTGAAGGAGGAGGTTAATTTGGATATGAAACACCATTAAAAAAGCAGCAAAAACGGCATTACGACCATTTCGACAGATTTTGAAGCGATGGGGAAATTTTAGTTCAAATGATTTGAAAACAAAAAAAGAACAGATAGAAAACAAGGGATCAAGAACAAAACCTGGGGAGAAATAATTATAAAATCAGATATTTGTAAAAAAAACAGAATAAAGTTGGAATCGTATATAGAATTATTAAAATTAATACTGCCAGAATTTTTGATTGAGAATTTTGAATTAAATTCATTCAAAAATACAAAAGAAAATCTACAT
>NZ_JBLVPV010000019.1:0-74340 GCF_048286775.1 Flavobacterium glycogeni | reverse complement strand
TGGAGATTTACATGGAACTCAACCCATCACTTTGCGAACCGCCGTATACGAGACCCGTACGTACGGTGGTGTGAGAGGCGCACTCCGTCAGTTTCTGGCGGAGCCGTCTACTCGATTGAGTGAGGTTTTTCATTTCTGTTTGGTATATCGGTTTCGATTTTTAAGTTTCATTTAGTCGGTTTAGTTTTGCAAACTTCAACTATTACATCTTACAATTTAGTCACTTCAGTCTGTAAAACAACCTCCGTTCTATTACCCTCAAATATAACAAAATACTCGTATAAAAAGAAGATTATTCTTGTTTTTAAGAAGGTAATATATTACAGGAATTTCTCTAAAACCACTCTTCAAACCACTCCAAAAAAAGAAGCAAACGAGCCTTGGACAACTGCTAGTAATTCGTACCACACGAAAGGATTGACTTCGTAAAATTTCATTTTGTGAGGTAGCTGGGAGTTATTGGACTATTTTATAAACATTAATGGTATTATATCGTTTCTATAATATATAATTCAATTTATTTCAAAAACCCCTATCCAAAATTAAGGATAGGGGTTTTTTATTGTTGTTAAGGGAGTAAAATAATTTGAAATTAATCAAAATATCTTATGCCCTAAATTTTAATCTGCTTTTAAAACACCATCTATATTAGAGATTGTTTTTACTAACGCCAGATTTGTAATCACTAATGAACTGTATTGCCAAGAACCATCACGTTTTTGACAATAGGCTGAAAGCACTACACTTATGTCTTTGGTAGTTTTTGCATAACTTCCACCAGGGATGTAACCGTTTTGCGGTGCATGACCTGAATCATTTACTAATACACCATCATAGTTGGTTACGTTTGATTCTGACAAATCAGTAAGATTTAAACCAGATGCAATCCAGTTCTGATCTCTTTTTTGAGAATGAGCATATAAATTTACTCTAATTTTTTTCGATGTTGCCACATAACTTCCAGTAGGAACAAAATGGGTTAACACCATTGTTTGAGAATTTGACATAATCTTTATTTTTTATATTTAGTCTACTCTTTATTAAGGATTTTCGACGACCTCCAATCAAAAGCGGAATCCGGCTTTCCCTTTTGACACTCAAATTTAGAACTATATTTTCTAAAAAAAACAGGTAAAACTACCTGTTTTTCAACATAATAAACAAAAACAATACTATTTATTAGATGTTTGTTTCAAGTAAAAAAACAATGCTATTTAATTGCTCCCTTTTATAAAACCTATTGATTTTTACCAAACCTTATATATTGAAAAACTAAACGGTAATAGGCTCTACTGAGAAGCAACCTATCAGTAATGATTTTTCGCTTTCTACAAAATGTTGATAAAGGGCTTGAGATTGAATACACCCCAGCTCCACTAAGTATCCTTAAAAAAAATAAATTTGTCGCGCACGCTTTGCAAAATCTAATAATTTTGTATTTTTATTAAAGTTAATGACAATACCGCTTATAATATTTGATGCCTACATCCAGAAATAAAATCTTTGATCATAAAAAGAACTAGCTTAAGAACGATAGTTGGAAAAGTTGAAAGAAGAAATAAAAAAAACGCAGTGAGCATTCCTTATTGTTTTAATCTTGACTGGATTATAACCCAATTGATGCATCCCCATATATAATAGGCTGCAATAGCAATTTATTTCTGATTATCTTTTTTAAAGAGCTACTGCTTACATGAGTATAGATCATGATCGTTTTTGGGCTACTCTGCCCCAATAAATCCTGAATGTAACGCAAATCGGTTCCGCTTTCCAGTAACTGAGTGGCAAAGCTATGAAGTTGTGTATGTAAACTGATATGCTTAGTAATTGATGTCTATATCACAGCTTCCTGTAATACGGTTTGAGCACTCCTGCTACTATAGGATCCTCCGTATTACCTTTCAAACAAAAAAGTTTTCGGCTTATAAATAACATCATATTCTCTTAATAATGCAAGAACTTTAGTCGATAGTAAAGCATTACGGTCTTTTTTTTTGCATTTTTAACATGAATAAGCATCCGTTGACTGTCAATATCGCTAAGTTTCATATTCAGGACATCACTAATTCGGATTGAAAATCCGCCTTTACTTTGTATTTAATAAAAAACACTAAATTTATTCAAAGGAAAACAGGGGTGAACTATATTTCCGAGCCATCGGGTTTTCATTATAAAAATGGCTTCAAAATGTCCATTGTAGAATCTAACAGAGTTACTACAGAATTATTTTCGACCGTACTATATCGAACTTCTTGTAGGCTACTAACATCAAATGCTACGCAATAATTGGAACTAATTTCAAAATCTTTGGAGTAGTTGAGATTTAAATATCTATATAATGCGTCTGAGAAAAGACTAATTTCTTCTAAGCTGTAACCTTTTATTTTTGCAATAAACCAAATTGCACCAATTCTTGAAATATCGTTTTCTTTAAAAGTGAATACATATTGTGGTAATACTTGAACAGGAAACCAAAGAACGTTGACAAACGAGCTCCAGTGGGGTTTTATTTTATTTTCACGATTTGATTGTGTATTTCCAGTTGCGATTTTGCAAATAATTCTCCTCCGTATTCTTCATTGTCAAGTGAAATAATTTCAACGTCCTGTACGCCAAGAATGTTAAAAATAGTTTGTAGATAATTGGTTTGAAAGTTCATATGTGCATTATGTTCTCCCTCCGCATACCCGTTATCCCCTCTGCTAGATAAGATGAATAATTTTTTTTTTTCCAACAGACCGACATAATCTCCGTCTGGTTCTCCCGACCTAAATTTCCACGTTTTATTTATCCGCATTATATTGTCTATGTAGGATTTCAGTCCGCTCGGAATAGACCAATTGTACATAGGAACTCCGATGACATAAATGTCCGCTTCTTTCAATTCTTTTACAAGTATGTTGCTCAACTCCAAAGGTTTTTGGTTTTCTTCGGTTTGGTTTTCAACTATCGTAAAAGAAGCTCCTATCCACTCATTGGTAATGTGCGGAATGGGTGTCAAGCCAACTTCCCGATAGTTGTAAGTGTCTTTGGGATAGTTTTTTGACCACGTTTCTACAAAAAGTTTCGTAAGTGCTCTGCTATGAGATTTTTCCTCTCTTGTGCTTGAATTGATAACTAATACTTTTCTCATTTTTAATTTTTTAAAATTTTAAGCAAAAGTATCTTTAAGGTTTATATACTTTCTTAATCTACATTAAGAACCGAATGAAGATTTTTTACTTCTGAGCATACTCAAAAATTCGGGTGTTATGCCTAAATATGAAGCAATCAGATATTGCGGAATTTTTTGCACTATTTTAGGATATTTTTTCAAGAAATCATCATAACGTTCTTGTGCTGAATGAGCGTTGGTAAGTATAATTCTTTTATGGATAGATGCTGTATAACCTTGCAGAATAAGTCTAAAATAGCGTTCAAATTTCGGAATAGTCAGCAATAATTTTTCAAAAGACTGATAGCTGATTTGCTGAACCACAGACTCTTCTAATGCCTGAATGTTATAAATAGATGGTGTTTGATTGGCAAAACTGTCTAAATCGGTTGCCCACCAATCTTCAATAGCAAAAAATAAAATTTCTTCTTTTCCTGTTTCTGGGTGAATGTAAAATGCTTTAAAACTGCCCAAAATGATAAAACTATCGTATGTGCAAACTTCTCCATTCCGTACCAAATATTCGTTTTTGGCAAGTCGTTTTTGTTTCCAAAACGTTTGTAAAGTTTCAACTTCTTCTGTCGTTAACTTTATTTTAGTCTGTATGTTGTTCAATAAGTGTTCGTTCATAATTCTAACGTCAGTTCGTCTAAAAACCTCCAAACGAACTCAATTTTGATAATTAGAAAGTAAATATATGGGATTTCAACTATAATTCAAACTCTTTCCTGCAACCTTCGATTAGCTATGGGCGGCAAGAGCAAAGCACCAATAGCTGCCCAAGTGCAAAATACAATTTCCTGTCATTAACCGCGTTACAAACGCTACGATTTACCAAGCAATTTAAGTAGGCACTCGATGCAATCAAGCACCAAAGAACGTTGACAAACGAGCTCCAGTGGGATCGTTGTTTTTCTACGCTTAAATTTGTCCATTATAATTTGGGTCAAAATCTACCATCCATTCAATGCCGTATTTGTCTCTAAACATTCCAAAATATGAACCCCAAGGACTGTCTGAAATAGGCATTTCGATTTGTCCACCTGCTGAAAGCCCACTGAATAGTTTGTCGGCTTCTTCTTTGCTTTCAGCACTGATTGATATTTTAGACCTGTTTTCGTTTTCGTTTGTCCGTCCCATACTTTCTGGAACATCATTAGCCATTAAAATATTATTGCCAATAGGCAAAGCAATGTGCATTATTTTATTTGCTTCATTTTCTGCAACTGGAAATTCAGGACTTGCTAAGTCTTTGAAACGCATAATTTTTACGAACTCTCCGCCAAAAACTGATTTGTAAAAATTGAATGCTTCTTCTGCATTTCCGTTGTAGTTTAAATAAGGATTGATAAGTGCCATAATTTTATTTTTTAAATTGTTGTTTAATCTGTTGTCTGCTTGTCATTCTGATAACTTATAAATAAATTCTTCTACTTCTGTTTGTCGTGCATTAGCAAATCCTTTGTCTACTCCAATTTTTATAAAACCACATTTCTCTAAAACCTTTTGTGAACCAAAATTGTCAAATGCAACTCGTCCATATATTGGTCTGGTCAATTCAATTTTTAAAAAATCGTTGAGTGCAGTCGTTGCTATTCCTTGTCCCCAAAATTTTCTGTCAATCCAATAAGTAATTTCCGTGTCGCCTTCCATTACAAATTTCGCAATACTTCCAACAATTGTATTGTCAAAAATGATTGTTTGATTATTTACTGTTGGGTCGTTTAACAATTTTGTGTATTTGTCTATGTATGCTGATTTGTCTGTCGGGTCTTTTGGCATAAATGCAGCTAAATATCCACCCTCTTTGTCAAGTTGAAATTGAAAAAGATTATCCAAGTCTGAAATTTCGGTCGGTCTTAGTTTAATATCAAGTTTATTGTTTGTCATTTTTTGTCTTGTCTGTCAATAAATTCTGTAAGTTTCTTTTCTGTTGTGAGTTTCGGCACAAGTCTCCAGTAACGTTCTGGGACTACAGCGGGTTTGGGACTAAATTAAGCCCATTATTCGGATTTATCAAATCTCCCAAATACAAAATCATTTTCTCATTAAGCCAATTGCCCAAATCAATTGTAGCAAGTGTTACCTGCTGTACTTTCTATACTCTTTGTCGTTTCCAAGCTATTACTTTTACGCCATCTGAATAATGTGTCAAATTTGGTTGTCTGTCAGATAAATTTATGTCACCAATTTTATAGTTCAAATTTAGTTGCTTAATCTCCACGCTTTTTATTTCCCATTCTTTATGATGAATGTCGTAACGATAAAATTCATTTTCATTGTCAAGGTATAAACAATAACGTTCTGTTAGCCATTTGTCTAATTCCGTTTTACATTGTAATTCGTTCTTAATTTCAAATTCTGTGTTAAGATAAAAACCTTTTTTAATATTTTTTGATATATATCTTTTCTCTGTTCGTTTGATATTAGACTTTTCATACGGAAGTCCTGATAGTGCTTTTGCAATAAAAGTTGAAAGTAATTTTTCTGCTTCAATGTTTAAAAAGTAAACTCCTTTTTTATTGTCATTATCAATGTATGTCCTCAAGTTTATTTCTTCAAAGTTTGAAATAAAAGAAATTGAGGGCAGGTATTTTGGTCTAATTTTTTCCATTGTAAAAGCAACTAATGAAACATAACATTTACCATCAAAAGTGTCTATATTGAAGTTTTTTGGAACACATTTTCGTAATATTTCAAATGGGATTGTCCAATGAAAAAATAATGCATTATTCCATTCTTGATAATACTTCCACTTACCATCTGGAAGTTCAAAAGGTCTGTGAGTACTATTAGAAAGTATGTTGTCAATGTTAGTCATTCGTTAGTTTTTGTCATAATATTGCGGGTAACGTCAGTTCTCCCGAAGCGTCGGGATAAAAACCTCCAAACGAACTCAATTTTGATAATTAGAAAGTAAATATATGGGATTTCAACTATAATTCAAACTCTTTCCTGCAGCCTTCGATTAGCTGTGGGCGGCAAGAGCAAAGCACCCATAGCTGCCCAAGTGCAAAATACAATTTCTTGCCATTAACCGCGTTACAAACGCTACGATTTACCAAGCAATTTAAGTAGGCACTCGATGCAATCAAGCACCAAAGAACGTTGACAAACGAGCTCCAGTGGGGGGAATTTGTCCGTCTTTCAGAAATCCTTTCTTTTCTGCCAGTTCTTTAAAGTCAGCAGGCGTTTTGCCGGTCTTAGCTTTAATATTGTTTATATAGGCTTGAAATGACATCGTCTTATTGGCTTAGTTTGTGATACAATTTATAGGAAACAGTTAATATTCCGAAGAAAATTAATGGTATTATGCCTTGAAATCCGAATCCGTCGACAGCAAAATGACTGATACTGGCAAATATAAATACAAAGCCAAAACCGGTGTATGCCCATTCTTTTGCAAATTTTGGTGTTTGCGGAATGATTACTGTTAACGCTCCAATCACTTTAAAGACTACTAATGCATTACCAAAGTAAGCTGGATATTGCATGTGGCTGATGCCTTGTTTGGCAAGTTCTGTTTGTGATGTCAAGGCAGGAATTATGCCTTCCATAATAAAAATGATGATTGTTGTTGTCCAGAATATTATTTTATCTTTTTTCATGATGGTAATTTTAAAAGGTTAATTGTTTTTTAAAGAATAATGAAACATCCACTGATGGCCAAACTTATCCGTAAGATGCCCAAATAAGGCTCCAAAAAAGGTTTCTTCTAATGGATGTGAAGCATCTCCATCTTTGGATAAGTTTGTATACGCTTTTCTTATTTCTTGTTCACTGTTAAAAGTAAGCATCATGGAAACGGCATTACCTTTAATCAAATTTTTAGGTGTCATATCCGATCCCATAATTACAATACCGCCACTTTTAAGCGTGGAATGTAAAATGCATTCTTTCATTTTCGGAGGCATTTGTTCCGCTATTGGCGAATCGGCTATGGTTTGCAGTTCCAGTTCGCCACCGAGACATTCTTTGTAAAATGTCATTGCTTCCCGACAGTTACCGTTGAAAGTCAGATAAGAATTCAGCAGTGCCATTTTTATATTGTTATTGTTGTGGAAATTTCGCCATGTCCATATACAGCACTTCCCAAAGATGTCCGTCTAAATCTTCAAAGCTTCGCTGTTGCATGAAACCATAATCTTTGGCTTCCATTGGTTCTTTGCCGCCAGCTTTTATTGCTTTATCAATCATTGCATTGACTTCTTCGGTACTGTCAACGGATAAACAATTGATTACCGAAGCCGTTTTGAAAGCATTACCCACTTCTTTTGGAGTAAACTCATTGAATTTGGAGTGCGTTAAAAGCATCACATAGATTTCTTCGGTTAAAACCATGCAGACTGCTGTTTCGTCTGAAAACTGTGGATTATTTGTAAATCCAATTGCTGTGTAAAAGGACATTGCCTTTTGTAAATCTGCTACCGGCAGATTGATAAAAATTTTCGTTGCCATTTGTTTAATTTTTTAATTGTTATTTGATAGTACAAAGATGGAGCAGAAATAGAAAAGAGGAAATGTGTAAAAAGGACAACAAAAGGGTGATTTACGACAAACTATTTTTTTATCTTTGAAATAGCATTGAAATTAAAGCTAAGATGAAAAAAGTAAGTATTCTCGTTCCAGAAAGTTCGGTTTTGCAGGCCATTGCAGACCCACAGTATTTGTTTTCGGCAGTAAACCAGTTTATGGCTGCATCAGGTAAAAAACCGTTGTTTGATGTGCAGTTAGTGGGTTTAAAGAAAGAAGTGAAACTAAATGACGGATTATATTCGGTTAATACCTCTCAACTTTTAAAAGACGTTACGGTCACCGATTTGATTGTAATACCTGCTTTGTTTGGCGATATGAAAAGCGCGATTGCCCAGAACCAAAAGCTTTTGCCTTGGATAAACGAACAGTATAATAAAGGAGCAGAAGTCGCTTCATTGTGTGTTGGCGCATTTCTGTTGGCTTCCACAGGTTTGCTGAACGGTAAAAAATGCTCTACGCATTGGGGTTTTCAAAATGAATTCCGTGAAATGTTTCCCGAGGTTGAAGTCATAGACGGAAGTATAATTACAGAAGAACTGCGCATTTATTCCAGTGGAGGTGCAAATTCTTACTGGAACCTGTTATTGCATCTGGTAGAGAAATATACCGACAGGCAAACTGCTATATTGGCTTCTAAATATTTTGCCATTGATATTGATAGAGACAGCCAGGCTACGTTCGCTATGTTTCAGGGACAAAAAAATCATAATGATGCCGCAGTCAAACAGGCACAAGAGTTTATTGAAGATAATATTCAGGAGAAAATTACAATTGATGAATTGGCTGACCTGGTGTTATTAGGCAGAAGGAGTTTTGAAAGACGATTTAAAGTGGCCACCAACAATTCTGTTTTGGAATATATTAATAGAGTGAAAATCGAATTCGCCAAAAAGAGCTTTGAAACAAGCCGTAAAAATATTAATGAAGTGATGTACGATGTGGGTTATACAGATACTAAAGCATTTCGGACTATTTTCAAAAAAATAACGGGTTTAAATCCAATTGAATACCGCAATAAGTACAATAAAATGGCTGTGAATTAATAAGGACTTATTTTTATTTGACCTGTACTCATCAAAGTGCGGCGGTGTGAGATCTTATATTATCCGCACTATCCAGATTATTTCCATTCCGCCCTATTAATTATAAAACTGCTCTCTTGTTTTTCAAATCCAACTTTTGGATAGTAGTCCATGGCAGTGGGAACTGATAAAAGCAAAACCATAGACTGGTCACCAACTTTTTCTCTTGTCATATGTATGAGTTGCTTGCCTATACCCTCTTTCTTGTATTCTTTCCTAACGGCAAGATCTGAAAGGTAACATGCCCAAACCCAATCAGTAAAAGAGCGGGCAACACCAACTAACAGATCATTGTCCCAAGCAGTAATGATAAGATTTGAATTGTCAAACATTTTTTGAATCCGTTCTTTATCATTTGTGGGTCTCGGTAAACCTGCATTGTCGTAAAGCTCAATGATTTGGTCAGCAGTTGGCCTTTTATCAAAACTGTATTCTATGTTCATAATGTCTTTGTTTCTAGGTTTATCAAGGCTTGATGATCGATACCAGCTGTAGTTTTTATTCTTTAATTCCAAAAAGCCATCTACAAATATATGTAAATGGCTCTTTGATTTAAAATAAGATTTTTAGAATTTTCCGTTGTTGTTTTTCCAATTCTCTTTTGTCAAAATTTCTTTAAATTGTCCATAAGAGTCTAAGCCAAGTTTTTGGAGTTTTTCCTTGTCTTCAAGTGTTCCAATTCTATATTTAAGTTCCATTTTCAATATCTGTTCATTTTGTTGGTGTCGTTCAGTATGCTTGCCACCAACGTCAGTTCTCCCGAAGCGTCGGGATAAAAACCTCCAAACGAACTTCAATTTTATTGATTATAAAGTAAATATATGGGATTTCAACTATAATTCAAACTCTTTCCTGCAGCCTTCGATTAGCTGTGGGCGGCAAGAGCAAAGCACCCATAGCTGCCCAAGTGCAAAATACAATTTCTTGTCATTAACCGCGTTACAAACGCTACGATTTACCAAGCAATTTAAGTAGGCACTCGATGCAATCAAGCACCAAAGAACGTTGACAAACGAGCTCCAGTGGGGGGGGGTACGGTAAAAAACAAGATGTTTTTAAGATATTAATTCAGAGAGAAATCTTGCTTTACTATTCCTAAAAACTTTCTTTCTAAAGTCAGAGACTTTTATCATAATTAGAATTTATAAGAAATAAAAAAAATGCGCGAAGTCAAAGACGTTCGCGCAGCATTTTATAAGAACACTTCGAAGAGCGGATTTTATAAATTACGTACCACACGAAAGGATTAGTACGGTAGCGGGGGGCAACATTTACGGTTCTGTTTTTTTTCGTTTCAAATTCAAACTCCAAAATTAAAGTTTTGCTTTTCAGATTCTAAACATCAAACTCTAATATTATGCTTTTAAAATTTTGATTTAAATCCCCAATTTATGATTCAAAATTAGGTGTGTGCATTCGTATGTTTTTGTTGATAAAGGCATTTGTATGCTATTGTTTTTTAGACTATCTTTGCGCCATTAAATGTAAGTAATTATTTGTAATTATTCTAAATAAGAGTTGTTATATTTTTTTGTGACATAAATACATTTATTTTTATTAAATTTAAATTTTCTTACAAAAGATTTCAAGTAGTTTAGTTTTTTAAGTTACAGTAAATCAATAAATTATCATGACAAACCATACGAAAATAGAAAAAACTCCGGGTCTTAATTTGTTTAACAGTTATTTGGCTGATAACAAACACCAAGCAAAGGATTCAAAAATCAATGATTTGTATTATCACGTAAATGTGGTTGCGGAAGCGTATTCGAAAGGTTTTGCAGATGGAGAGAATACAGGTAAAAAAGATTTTTTGGATAAATTAGTTCAATCTACAACTGAAAAATTTATTGAAAAAGCTAATCAAGTATATCTTTGCACAAAGTCTACATTAACTGCACTACATAAAGAACAATATCCAGTTCATTCATTTTATATTAATATATTTCACCAAAATCCAAAAGTTATAATTGTTGTTCCAAATGAAATATTATTGAATGATGATTTTGTAGAACTTTCCTATATGAAAATTCATGAAGTGAAATGTTCATTCAGCTCTTTGTTTAATAGTACTTTAGATATGGGAATAATGGGATGTGAAGATTTAGACGAAAAACTATTAGAAAAAGATGGTTTTGATTATTCTGAATATTTTAACTAAATATGTCGCACAAAAAAAATTTTGGGGAACGCAATAAGGATTTAAGTACTTTGCTATTGCAAGGTAAATTATATTATGATTGGGTTGTAACAACAGCATTTTATTCCGCAATACATCTTGTAGAAGATAGGATTTTACCAGTGAAGATTTCAGGAAAAGAATGTGAGTGTATTGCCGATGTAAGAAGGAATTATAATATGAATGGAAGGCATGAAGCAAGAGAAAGGTTAGTTTTTGAAAAAATGGATTCAAAAGTAGCTGTAAGGTATAAATGGCTAGATGACCGTTCTAGATATTCTAGATATACAACATATAAAATACAGTCTTCTGAAGGTGTTAAAGCAGAAGAATATTTAAATTATATTCATAAAGATTGCTATCCAGAAATAGAATAAGATAAAAATGATGACCACTCTTAAATGAGTGGTTTTTTATTGCTTTCAATTTCAAACTTTTTTATAAGTTTTCTGCAAAAAAAGATGTTGTTTTTAATTGTTATAATTTTCGTGATTTCGGAAAAACTAGCTCAACGTCCCGCTACTACAGCGGGCGTCACTTACAATGACCACTAACATTCCCTTGCTACAAGTGGTTTAGGACTAAATTAAGATTTATTTTCGGTTGTCACAAAACTCTCAAATACAAACCCATATTTACATTAAGCCAAATGCCCAAATTGCTTGTAGCGTGTGTTGGTGTCTGCACTTCTTGTCATCACTAAATTTCAATTTCAACTTGGTTAAAAGATTTCTAAAATTGTTTTTTGCTGATACCAATTCTATTAAAAATAAATGGCTAACCGAAAGGTTAGCCATTTATTTTATTATTGACATACAAAACAACATCTTTGATAGCTAATTTTTGAACAGCGGAAATTAAGGTTTCCATAAATTCATAATCAGGTTTATTTTCTTTTATAGGTAATTGAATGAATTTATTTTTTACAACATTCCATCCGCCTAATTTATTTTTATATGAATATATAGACAAATCAGTTACTTTATTAATACATTGAACGGCAAATAAATACTGTTTAGGCAATAGTTTATAGCCATCAAAAACCCAGCGAATTGCATAAGCATCTGATAAAACTGTAAATTCATTTGATTGAAAGTAAGCACGATAAATATCGCTATTTGAAGGAATCGAAATTACATTTTTTAAAATTGTTGCCCCATCTTGAGGTACAAAATAGTTTAATCCTTGATTTTTAAAACTAGATGTGAGACACGGAAGTGTGTATTTGTCTATTATCTGTTTTGGTAGCTCATCCGCTTTGAAAGATAACTTTTTTGTTGTTATTTTTTCAAATAGAACTTCGAGTCTAAACTCGCCCCACTCAATATCATTAAATTTATTTAAAACCTGTTCTTCTTCTTTTGTTAAGATATAATCTTTTAGGTTATTTTCGATTAAATAGTTTTCTAGCTTAGTTATTCGCTCTGCTTCTAACTCAGCAATAAAGCTTTCCATAAATTCAAAATCTAATTTATTGTTTTTGATAGGTAATTGAATTTTATGATTTTTTATATCTTCTAATTTATAACCTCCTTGTTGACTGTCATAAAGTGAAACAAATTTTTGCAAGCTTACAATCAGATAATAAGCTATTTTTTTATTCCAATTTTCAAAGATTGTTTTTGGAGTTAGTTTATTAATATTCTGAGAACAATAATAAGGTTCTGTTTGATATTTTACATATTTATAGTTTCCTATTACTGTTGCTGTAATTGAAAATGGTTCGTTAGGTTCAAAATTTCTTTTTTGAATCTTCCCTTGAATACCATTATTTTCAAAAGTTCTTCCAACGAAATTAATACCTGTTTTGGTAAAATCTATAGCATTACTGTCTAATGATTTTGTTCCTACAATTTCAAATAAGTCTTCTAACTTATATTCTCCCCACTTAACTTTTTGCAATTTCTCATTAAGTAGGGAATTTACTTTCCCACAACTTCATCTGAGTTTTGATTTTTTAATAAAGTAGAAACTTCCCAAGACAAATAATCACTTACGGTATTTTTAAAATCTTGTAAAGTAGGTTTGGTATCTATTGGTGCTGATTGGTTCCAATCAGTACCATTTTTTGGGTCGATGGTTGCTTCGTGGTATTCTTTTTCTGTAAAAATATTGAGTTTGCTTTTGCCAAAACGCACAAGGCTTACTAGTTCTTCATAGCGTTCTTTGGCTTGATCTGTATCTTTTAGGTTATTGCTTGATTTCTTTCGGTTGGCTCTAGAGTAACCATCATTAGAGAAGTCGATAAACTTTACCATTTCGTCTTTGTGGTGTGCTTCGTTTACTTTGAAGACATATATATTGGTTTGTACGCTTGATTTACCAATGAAAATGTCAATTGGCATTTTGATACTTGCCAAAAGTGTATGCTTTTCTAATATTTTTTGGTTGTATTCTTTTGCTTTACCCGAACCTGCGGAGTTTTGAATAATAATAGAGGCATAGCCTTTATTCATCATTCCCAATGCTTTTTCAACAAAGTTCATACCGTTACCACTTGCAGAATATGGAGGATTTAATATAAAAGCATCGGCTGGGAATTTGTTATTTGTTTTTCCAAAACCATAATTACCATCAAAATCAGACAAGGAATCTTTATTTAAGATATTTGAGCTACCATCGCCCATTAAAATCATATTCAAGATAGCTAACATATAAACGCTTGAAAGCAACTCTAGACCAAGTAATTGTTCAGCTTTTATGATTACTTCTTTTTGAGCAAGTTCTTCTGGTGAAGTAATAGTATTTTTGGCATCGTTTAGCATTTCATTCATAGCCGCAACCAACAAACCCGCCGAACCTGTGGCAAAATCCCACACAAAAGAATCTTTGTTTACTCTTGCTAATTTTACCAAAAGCGAAGCTACATAAGAAGGAGTAAGGACAACATCATTAAGTTTGTCTTGCGAAAAACCTAGCCAACCATACATTTCATTAAATAGCTTTCCAGTGAAATCTGTTGTTAAACCTATTTTGTAATAGATACCTAAATCGTCAACGATTTGAGTAAAAACTTTTTTCAGTTGGCTTTCTCCGTTTTCAACTTTATTTATGTTTTCTGCTAAAAGCGTGTTAGATAAAGTTCTAACGATTAGTTCTTTCTTATCTTGAGGTAAAGCTTTTTCATCTAAAAAAGCTTTAATGCGATTAATTAAAATATCTCCATCACGACCGCCAATAAATGATTGTGATTTTAATTCGGATTTATCAAGTACAGGTACTTTATTAGGAATACCAAGCGTTGCAATAATTGAGGCTGCAACAAGATAAACACGGTCGTTTTCGCCTAATCCTTTTTGCTTCTGATAAATATCGTGATTAAGTTTCCTTAAACTGTCATCAATATCTCTTTCTCGTTGTTCTTTAAGTTTATCAATTTCTACTTGCGTTAAACTCAAAGTTTTTACTTTCTCGATAAACGCATCAAAGTTTTTAGGTGCTAAAAAAGAAAAATCTGAAAACTCGCCAACTTTTTGACCAACACCAAAGTTGTTTTTTGAAACAAAATAAACACCTATTTTGTGTTGTATTTTTCCACTTTCATCTTTATGCCCTGTCATACCAATTGCTATAATGTCGGTGTAGCTTGTATGATGTAAAAGAGCATTAGCATAATGGACTGCTCCGTTTACTGCAAAAAAATTGATGTTTTTAAAATGTGGTTCATTTTTAGCGGTTCTGTTTTCGACTTGATGGTTTGCATCAAGTTTCACCAAACTATTTTTATAACCTTTATACTCAATAAGTATAGGGTAGAAGTTTAAATTTTTGTCTTGCAATAATAGTTTTGCATCGGGACGGTTTGCACCTGTTCCGCCATTTTTAGTAAAATAATCTGAAAGTGCTTTGTCTATTTCAGCATTTAAAGATTCTTGTTCTAATTTATAATTTAACTTATGGGTTTTAAGCCATCCATTAGCTAAATCTGCAATATTCGGTTCTACTGATTGTATCATTGAAATTATATTATTGGCTGTAAAGATAGTTTTTTTGTTAAAAATAAAAAGAGTTTTGCTAACGCAAAACTCTTTTGTTTATTTAAGGTTTTTGTCTTTTTTTCTGCGTTCTGTGTAGCTTTAGTGTTACCACCAACGCTCTGGTACTACAGCGGGTTTGGGACTAAATTAAGCCCTATTTTCGGATTAGCTAAATCATCCCAAATACAAAACCAACTTCCCATTAAGCTAATTACCCAAATCCGTGGTAGCTGTTATGCGACGCTTTTATTTTCCACATTGTTTAATACTGAATTTCTTGAGATTGCTAATATAAAAAGTAAAACAAATGAAATTATGAATATCTGTGTCAAGTTTAAGTTTAAATAGCTAGAAATAAAACCTATCATTATAATATTAGTAATTCCTAAAATCCAAAAATAAGATTCAGTGATTAACTCTAAATGATTAACTCTCGCTGTTATTCTTGATTTTATTTTTGTGAAAATTTCTAATTCTTTTGGGTATTTAGTGAAAAAATTATTTTCTTTTAACGCTTTAAAATCTTGATTTGAAATTGCATCGATATAAGATAAATCATTAAAGTTGATTTTTAGTAATAGGACTAAATATATATTTGTAATAATTATTACAATAATTAAAAGTATAAGAAATATTGAATTTTCTTTTACTTTTTCTATAGCAAATAATGTTGTTACAATGAGTATAGGTAGTCCAATAATTTTTTGAGTTAGATTATTTAAAATTTCAGAAACGTCTTTAAAATATTTAGATTTATATTCATCATACTCTTTTCTAATTTTATCAATAGATAAGTTGTTTAAATAAATCTCAAAATTTATTTTCGCACTATTTGTAATGTCGTTTAATTCCTCAAAAACATTATTTATTCTATTATCAGCATCATATCTACTAGCATATTCAATAATTGAACTTTTTAAAAATTTTGGTAAATGATGATTCTGTTCAACAAAACAATTTTTAAAATTCTCCAGAGAGTTATTTAAATTTATTCTCTCATTAAAATGAAATATTTGGTTATAATATTTAATAATTAATCTGCCTTTATCAGTTAAACTAGTAAAAACTATTTTCCTTGAAATATCATTTAAATAATCTACAAAATGAAAAGCTTCTTCAGTATCAACTTCTTGACTTTTTAAGAAATCGATGAAGCCTTTGAAAGAAATTGTATTTTTGAAGAAATAGTTTTCAGGTTCTTCTTCAAAATTCACAAATGTTATATTGTTTATTAACGAATATGGTAAATTACCTACATTCAAAATTAAAATATTATCATTGTTTTTTATTTCTGTTAATCTTAAGTAAGAATTAAATTCCGAATAAATTTTAATTGGTAAATTTTCTTTTTCAACACTTATAGTTTTATCTCGAATATTTTCATACTCAATATCCAAAGCAATTAGTTGGTTTTCAATATTTGCAGAATATTGAAAATCAACTTTATCTGCTTTAATTTCAAATACAGATTCTTTGAAAATTTCAAATATATTTTTGTGAATTTCCAGCATTATGTATTATTTATTTCTTTTCTCAATGCATCAGCGAAATTTTGTGATTCGATTATTACTAGTTGAGAATTATCTTCGGAAAATCTAACTTTTTCATATAACACACCACGAGAAAATTTCAGGTTTATTCCATCTCTATTAACTTCAAGTTTAATGAATTTTTTTAATTGAATTTTATTAAATCTAAATTCAGTATCAATAGAAATGTTTTTCTCATCTGCAAATTTTGTAATTTTATCCTCATTTTGATACAAATATTGACTCAAGTCTCTTACGTTTATTGTGTCAGTTGGACTATTAGAAGCAAAGCCATAAACTAAATTTCGAAATTCTTCAATATCATATCCAGTTTGAGTTTTTGGATTTATTGGAGGTTCAATTTGTGTTATTATTTTATAAAGTGATTTTGTATAATCAATACTTGATTCAAGCTGTTGAATTGAAATCCAACTTTTAAAATATTCGGATACCTCTTTTTGTCTTAATTGCGTGAATGAAAGATAATTTATTTCCTTATCGTCAATTCTATTTTCATTTATACGACAAGCCATCGCTAAATTTTTTGTGTCAACATATTCAATTGTTTGTATTGAATATGAATTTGCTGTTTTTTTTAAAATTTTGCCTTCTACATCACGAATTAAAAATACTCCGAAAAAATTATAGCCATTATCTGTGTATTCAGTAAAAACAAAGTATCCACCGGTTGCAAAAAACACAGGTTTAATCAATCCAACTAAATTTCCTATAACAAGTCTTGTAAAGCTTATAAAGTCTTTTGTAGTTCTTGTAGAAGTTCTGTATTCTGTGAACTTTTCGGGAAAATATTTACCTTCTGAATCATCAAATATTGCATATAAAATTCTATCACTTTTAAAACTATCAGAGAGTGCAGTTACTAATGCGGTAGATTCATCACTAGCTGGTATTAATTCTTCGGAAAGTATTAAATCTACTTTTTTACTCTCACTTTCTTTCTTTAATTCGTGAATAATAATTTTATTTAATATCATATTTTGTCTTTTGGTTGTTGAATTCTTCTGTTTTTGTGGTAAAGTGTCGCATAACTTGTATATATATCTGATAGCGTCCGACATATCTACTCTAAATAGGCTTGCTATGTCTGACAAACGTCAGTATTTATTTATTCTCAAATATATAATAATTATCTTATAAATCATCAAAAGGGCTCTTAATTTGTCGTATCCCTTTGGCGGGTCAAAAGCTATTAATAAAAAGTCAGGACAGGCTATGAGGCTTAAATCTTATCCCCATTATAAAACAAAAAAAAAGACACCTCATCAGCATCTTTCTACTCCTTCCTCCTACTCTTCCAGCTATCATTATAATGCCTATTCCTCAAATGCTCATAAAACCTCCCCCTCAGGTAAAGACCTAAAAACCAAAAAACAATTAGCCCTATTATTTCATACCATTCCATATCTCAAATATAAGAAGATTATATACATTTAGCATGAAATCAATTCCTCCATTTTTGACAACTATTAATCCCGAATTGACAAGTGTTCAGTATCGCTATAAAACAGAAAAAGATGCCTAGGCATCTTTTTTTGTTTTTAATACGAAATCATCATTTATTCTAGAACCGTATTTTTCTTCTATTAATTTGAAAAAATCTGATAAAGCAATTTTTTTGTAAAAACAAATGATTGCTAACGTTGACACCGGCACTCTATATGATTGGTCATCCAGAATTTTTTTTATAATATGTCGATGTACTCCTAATTCTTGGGCCTGAGGTAAAACGGGCTTATTAACATGCAACCATTCATTTCTTATGTAATCACATATGAATTGGTCAAGCAGAAATACAACTGCTTCTTTCTTAGTGCCTGAAGATTTATTATTCGTTTTATTAACCATTGAGACAAAAGAATATATTATTAACGATATTTATTGTCACGATAGTGACAGTTTAATCTTTTTTTAGTAAGTTTGTAATTGAATACATATATTTGCGTTTCTTCAATTAAAATATTTGAAGCATTCGCTTTGAATTTCGTCTTAGAAAACTGGTAATTTTAAAAGGAACGAAATGATAAGTAAGATGCTCACGTCCCATGGCGTGGGCTCACTTATTGTTCCCCGGTATACCAGTACCTCTAAGGCAATAAGCTGAGTTCCATGCCATTTTTTTTGGCCCAATATTTTGGCATTACTCAACTTCATTCTTAGCACGCTTCTTCATTTTTCATAGTCTCGCAGCAGTTTAACACGCTAAAACCCGCATGCCTATGAGTAAAATAAAAACACGTCCCTAAAACAGCTTAAGCTAAACCTTAGCAGTGGTTTCAATCACTAAACCACAAAATCCCAGTTAGGATAACACCCTTTTCTTAACCGGTCGGGAATTTCTATACCCAGCTTTAAACCCATAACCACTAACTTAAAAACACCTGCACTGAAAGGTCCTTTGAATAAAACACCTAGTTAATTTAATTTGAATTTGTTAATAAAAGGTGCAGGTAATTTTATCATTAAGCAAAAAACAGACAACAGACAACAAATAACCGAAAGCCCACAACCCCCTGTCATCCTGAGCGTAGTCGAAGGACATAACTCATAATCATTAACAATTCACTAAAATAAGATGAAATACTACAAACAAATAAAAGCGGCATTAATAGTGGCATTTATAGCACTTATATTCCTTTGGTTTTCTGGATGCGACGGTTTTACGGGAAGTTAACAAATGTTGCATACAGAATCCGACAAAGAAGTATATAAATCTAATTAAATAATGCCTATGATAAAATAATAACTAAGCCCTTCGACTGCGCTCAGGGTGACAAAAAGTAAGCGCATAAAAAATAGGCCCTCTATCCCGTCAGCAAACTAGTATAGAGGACCATCGCTAACAAAACTAACGTTTCATTTAACTAAACCAATATTATGAAAAAATTTTCATTTTACAAGGGTGGTTCGGCTTTTTGGTACCTGATTATTATCGGGTTCTTATTATCCTACACCCCTACTCACGCCAACAAGCTACTGAGGCAACTGAAGTCCTTACCTCAAGAAATCCAAATAAGCGGTACCATCACTGATGGTACAAACCCCTTACCCGGCGTAACAATTTCCATAAAAGGTAAAGCAACAACTGCTGCTATCTCTGACTTCGATGGGAAATTTACTATAACAGCATTGCCTGACGATACTTTAGTGGTTACTTTCATGGGATTTAAAACTGTTTTAGAACCTGTAAACGGTCGAAAAACAATACACCTACAATTACAGGAAGATACAACCACACTTAAAGAAGTAGTGGTAAATGCCGGTTACTATTCTGTAAAAGAAAGCGAGCGCACCGGAAGTATTGCTAAAATCACGGCAAAGGACATCGAAAAACAACCTGTTACCAATGTACTTGCTGCTATGCAAGGACGTATGGCTGGCGTGAGTATTACCCAAACCACAGGAGTGGCTGGCGGTGGTTTTGAAATTGAAATTCGCGGGCAGAACAGTTTACGCGCGGACGGCAACCGCCCTTTATATATTATTGATGGTGTACCTTATGCCTCTGATGCTATCGGAAGTTCCTTTACGTCAAGCACTACGCCACAACTAACTAGCCCACTTAACAGTATTAATCCTGGTGATATTCAAAGTATTGAAATACTTAAAGATGCGGATGCTACCGCTATTTACGGCTCACGCGGTTCCAATGGTGTTGTACTAATTACGACCAAAAGAGGCAAGGAAGGAAAAACCCGCTTCACTGCAAACTATTCAAGTGGGTTTGGCCAAGTAACACGCTTTCTTAAACTGATGAATACTCCGCAATATCTGCAAATGCGAAGAGAGGCTTATGCTAATGACGGCATTACGGATTATCCCCAAGATGCTTATGATGTTAACGGAACATGGGACCAAAACCGGTATACAGATTGGCAAAAAGAACTTATAGGCGGGACAGCCAGCTTTACCACGTTGCAATCCTCTTTATCAGGTGGATCAGAACAGACGCAGTTTATACTAAGTGGCAATTATAGTAAAGAAACTACTGTTTTCCCTGGCGATTTTAAATATAATAAAGCCAATGTACACCTGAATATTAATCATCAATCTGACAATAAGAAATTCAGGATTAATTTTACAGGTGGTTATACTATTCAGGATAATTTACTTCCTCCTGTTGATTTTACTCGGGAAGCCATTAAACTTGCGCCTAATGCACCTGCACTTTATGACGCAACGGGAAATCTTAACTGGGAGAATAACACTTTCAACAATCCACTTGCCAGTCTTGCCGGAAAATTTGACAGCAATACGTATGACCTAATTGCTAATTCGCTCTTATCGTATCAACTAATCAAAGGACTGGAGCTCAAATCGAGTTTTGGATTCAGCGACCTTCGACATGAAGAGACACAAACATTGCCATCAACAATATACAATCCAAGTTATGGGATTGGTAGTGAAGCCTCTTCCATTTTTAAGAACAAAACAAATAGGCAGTCGTGGATAATTGAACCGCAGCTACACTTTGACTATCAGTTTGGGAATTTAAAAACGGATGTTCTTGCGGGAGCAACTTTTCAGCAGCAGACTGGAAATCAGATCGTCAATTTGGGATATGGATTTGCAAGTAACAGTCTGATCAATGATCCAGGAGCAGCTTATCACTATTCAATCAGGAGCAGTAATCAATCCGTTTATAAATACCAGGCTTTTTTCGGAAGGCTAAACTTGAAGTGGCAGGAGCGGTATATTATCAATTTTACCGGACGACGGGATGGTTCGAGTCGTTTTGGTGCAGGAAAACAATTTGCAGTTTTTGGGGCAGTAGGTGCTGCATGGCTTTTCGGGAATGAGAAAATTATAAAAGACAATGCATCTTTTTTAAGTTTTGGAAAACTACGGGCAAGTTACGGAACTACTGGAAATGATCAGATAGGCGATTACCAGTACCTTGACACTTACAGTACTTCGGGAAGCCATTATCAGGGAATTAATGGGCTCAGCCCAACCAGACTCTACAATCCAGATTTTGGATGGGAAACCAATAAAAAGTTTGAAGTGGCTCTGGAAACAGGTTTTCTAAATGACCGAATTTTTACTACTATAGGCTGGTATCGCAATCGTTCGTCAAGCCAACTCGTGGGTATACCGCTACCCGGGACGACCGGATTTACTGAAGTACAAGCAAATTTAAATGCTACAGTTGAAAATACAGGTTTAGAGATTAGTCTTCGAACTATGAACATAAAAACTTCTAAATTCAGCTGGGTAACAAATCTTAATTTTACTCAAGCACGCAACAAACTTTTGTCTTTTCCCAATCTGGAAGGCTCTCCATACAAATACCAATTTGAAATCGGGAAACCATTAAATATTACAAAAGTTTATCATTATTTGGGTTTAGCCCCTCAGAGTGGCATCTACCAATTCGAAGATGTGAACAGCGATGGGATAATTTCTTCAGGTGCTGACAGAAAATATATAGTGGACCTTAATCCTAAGTACTACGGTGGATTACAGAATCAATTTCAATATGGACCTGTACAGCTTGATTTCCTTTTTCAGTTTGTGAAACAACTCAACTTTAACCAAACTTTTAGATCCATGATGCCAGGACGAATGCTTAATCAGCCTGCGGCAGCTACTGAGCGCTGGCAAAATTCCGGGGATCCTGGTCCATACCAGATTTACAGTAGTGGCAATAATTATACTATACAGGTAGCCAACACAAGACATGCACAAAGTGATGCTGGAATTAGTGATGCTTCGTACATCAGGCTTAAGAATATCTCGCTTTCGTTTGACCTGCCGGAGCGATGGACAAAAAAAATAAAGTGCAGGCTTAGTATACAGGGACAGAATATGCTGACTATTACTTCCTACAAAGGTGCAGACCCCGAATTTAAAACGGCAGGTTCCTTGCCTCCACTTCGGATCTATACAACAAGCTTGCAACTTACTTTTTAACCTAAAGATCATAAACATGAAAAAGAATACTATTTTTTTACGACAGGACACCACCGTCCGAAATTATAAAGTGACCTCATTAATGTCTTTACTGTTTTTGGGAATTATTTCCAATATAATGGTAAGCTGCGACAGTTTCACCGAAGTTGACCTTCCTGCTTCACAGTTACCAGCAACGGCAGTTTTTAAAGACAAAGCCACTGCAACGGCAGCAATGGTAGATATTTATGCGAAAATCCGCGATAACGGACTACTCACAGGAAATCCGACTGGGCTTTCGAGTCAGCTTGGATTGTATGCTGACGAGCTCACTTTATACGGTGGTGAAGTAAATTTTTACAACAATGCGATTTTGCCGTCAGGTTATGAAATTTCTGAGTTATGGAACAGCAGCTACAGCCAAATTTATGCCACAAATTCAGTAATAGAAGGAGTTCAAAACAGCACTGCTCTTGCTGAAGCAGACAAAAATGAATTGAAAGGAGAAGCGCTATTTGTGCGTGCACTGCTACATTTTTCTCTATTAAATGTGTTTGGGGACATTCCCTATATCCGCACCACTAATTATGAGCAAAACCGAAGTGTTCACCGCATGCCTGAAAGTGAAGTGTATCAACTTATCAAAACAGACTTAAATGATGCTAAGGCATTATTGCCAGAAGATTATATCACGGCAGAACGGGTAAGACCCAATAAATGGACTGTGGAGGCATTTCTGGCAAGAGTCAATTTATATTTGCAAGCATGGGATGAGGCATCTGAAGCCGCATCAACAGTACTCAACCAAACAGGGCTTTATATCCAAGAGCCGAACATTGATAAAATATTCCTTAAAGATGCTACGACAACAATCTGGCAATTGATGCCTGACCTAGAAGGTGGAAATACCATTGAAGCTGCAACCTTTAGTTTTATTTCGGGACCACCACCAGCGTCAGCGATTTCTGCTGAACTACTTGCTGCTTTCTCAGCTGATGACCTTAGAAAAACACACTGGATTACTGCTGTGACAAATAGTACTGAGACATGGTACCATGCTTCCAAATATAAAGAGCCCTATACTACAGGAAGCTCCAAAGAACATTCGATTGTGTTCAGGCTTGCGGAACAATATCTAATCCGTGCGGAAGCACGGGCTCACCAAGGCGATCTCATTGGGGCAAATGAAGATCTTAATGTGGTTAGGCATACCGCAGGACTTGCTGATACTTCAGCCATTAGCGCTGCTGAGATCATTAATGCTGTTTTAGAAGAAAGAAGACTGGAACTTTTTACTGAGTTTGGTCATCGATTCTTTGATCTTAAAAGGACAGGAATGCTTGACACTGTTCTAACACCAATTAAAACAGGATGGAATAGTACGGACAGACTTTTTCCGCTTCCTGAATCTGAACTTTTGTTAAATGATAATCTCTTGCCTCAAAATGCAGGGTATTAAACTGTTTTCCATGAAAAAAAAGAATGTTTCAAATATGGGTAGAATTCTGCGGTTAGTCAGTTTTTATTTTTTACTAATTCCCTCCCTTATAAATGGACAGATTAAACAAAAAAGGCAACTTACCTCAGATAATTACGATAAGTGGAGTACGCTTTGGCCTAAAAAGATTTCAGATAAAGGAGAATGGGCAAGCTATGCGTTACAGTATGAATTGCATCGGGATACCCTGTTTGTAAAGAAGACAGAAGGAGATATAAAATATGTGTTTCCGAATGGTCATGACGGGATATTTAACAAGGAAGAGTGGTTTGCCTGCCAGATGCATGATACGCTTGCGCTTCAAAATTTAGTTAAAGGCACTATACAGTACACCCCAAATGTCAGTAGTTTCACTTTTACCACCAACGGTAAATTTCTACTGATTTTTTTCAACGAACCTGAAGACAAGAAGCGGATCGTTATAAAGAATATGCAAGGACAAATCGTGGAAAGTATCCCGAATATTAGTAGCTGGAAAATAGATTCCTCAGGGAATTCGATTGTCTATTGTACTGATCTAGGCAAACAATATTCAGTTGGTAAGATTAATTTCGCAAAGCAAATAATTAAAGAATCAATAACACATGATACCATTGCAGGATTTCAAAACCTTGCGTGGCGTGGCAATATCGTTGCTTTTACGCAAAAAGACACCCTTACGACAAAATTATTTTGCTATAACACCAGTACAAAAAAGCTGCTTTCATACAATCCTGAGGGACGTGAAGATTTTCCGATCGATATGAGAATTTCTGATGCATATGGTTCTCTTACGTTGTCAGCCGATGGTCAGCGCGTGTTCTTTTTACTTAAGGAAAATAATATTGTTTCTGAAAAATCCGAAACAACGGTACAGATATGGAACGCAGAGGACAAGCAACTATACGAAAACAGAAAAAATTATGGGTTTTCGTCACTTCGTGACAAGCTCGCAGTTTGGTGGCCACAGAATAACCGAATTCTACAGATAACAAGCAAAGAATTACCGTCAGCCATGCTCAATGGTGATTATAAATATGCCCTTACTTTTGATCCTTTAGGATATGAACCTCAATCTAAGTTTAACAGCGAACGTGATATTTATATTACTGATCTCTCAACAGGAAAACGAAAACTGCTTCTTGAAAAACATTCTGGTGATATCCTGACTTTAATTATGTCTCCCAACGGAAAATATATATCCTATCCCAAAGGAGGGAATTGGTGGATTTATGATGTAAGCAAAGAGAGCCATACCAATATTACCGGCAAGAAGGATGTTTATTTTTTCAGAGAGGATAATAATACGCCAGGAGAAGCCCAGATGTATGGGAATCCGGGTTGGACTGAAAATGACAAAGCCATTTATTTATACGACCAGTTTGATATTTGGGAAATATCGCCTGACGGCACTTCAAGTTTAAAGTTGACACATGGCAGGGAAAAACACTTGCGCTTCAGGATTAATCCCTTGCCTCCTGAACAACAATTTAGCGACAGTTTCCTTGACTTTGCAACACGCAGATTCCATAGTAATGATACACTTATCTTGCAAGCCTATGATAAACACACGGAAACAAGTGGCTATTATTTATGGAACAGGAAAAATGGAGAAAGGCCATTAGTGCAAACCGGAATGAAAACCAGTCATTTTACAAAAGCTGCAAGAAGTGAAGCATTTGTTTATCTCGAACAAAACTATCAACAGGCACCGCGATTAGTTTTTCAATCAAACTATAAGAATAAACAGAAAGAACTCGTGCAAAGTAATCAACAGCAAGAAAATTTCTATTGGGGAAAATCAGAACTGGTAAGTTATATGGTTAATGGGAAACAATTATTCGGTGCGCTTTTTTATCCAGCAGAATACAAAAAAGGAAAACAGTACCCCATGGTAGTTCAAATTTACGAGCGGCAATCGCACTATGTAAATGATTACGTAAATCCTTCTGTATATGAACAGGGAGGATTTAATATTACTAATTTTACCACACAGGGCTATTTTGTCTTGCTTCCTGATATTGATTATCAGTTTGGTGATACTGGAGCATCGGCTACAGCATGTGTAATAGCCGCAACTGACAATATGATCAACAGAGGCTTTGCAAACCCTTCGAAGATTGGCTTAATTGGACATTCTTTCGGAGGATATGAAACTGACTTCATTATTACACAAACGGATAAATTTGCTGCTGCAGTTTCTGGTGCAGCGTGGACAGATTTAATAAGTACTTATTTTTATATTGGGGAAAGTTATCTTAAACCAGAATTTTGGAGGTTTGAAGATCATCAGTTGCGTATTGGAAAATCATTATTTGAAGATCCCTTCAGTTATATCAAGAACTCTCCTATACTACAAGCCGCGAATGTTCGTACTCCATTGTTGGCATGGGTCGGCGCAAAAGATCGCACTATTAATCCCTACCAAAGTATTGAATTTTATCTTGCTTTAAGAAAGCTAAAAAAAAGGCATACTCTGCTAATTTATCCTAATGAAGACCATGCGTTGATGGATGGCTCTAATCAAAAGGACCTGACAAAGCGTATCAGTGAATGGTTTGGTTACTATCTTAAAAATGAAAAACGTGAAATCTGGATGGAAGCAAACCATCCATAAGAGTTTACATAAGTTTTTTTTATTAAAAAAATGCCGTCTGGAGTATTCCGGACGGCATTTTAAAAAACAGTTCTTTAGTTATTGAACAGTTCTTTTAAGCACGTTTGGACAAGATGCCGGATTTTCAGAGGTCAATGCATAAAGGGTAGATCCATCTATGTCTGATGTACAAATAAAGTTTCCGGTGTTGTCACACTTTTGGATCTTTTGACAATTCTGAGGGGCACTTACGTGTTTGTAACCCCATACAGGCGCTAATTTACTATCGCTTTTGTCCATTGCACTGGTTTTCAATGCTCCTGCCAATCCTAATGCAATTACTGCCATTGGCAATGCTAATTTTAAAATTTCAGTTTTCATAATAATTCTATTTATAGTTTATGATCTACTCTTTTTTACAGGTTTTCGATCTAGTCCCTGCTATTTGGCCAATAGATTTTAGTATAAGTTACTTTATATTTTGAGCAATTTTATGATAGTTGGTAGCTATTGATGTTCTAAACTTATAACTCACCAACCGATTGCCGATTAATGCATATAATAGATTATCCTGTACTACAAAATTTTTCATTTTCTTCTCGTCCTCATCATAAATGTAAAAACTAAGCAGATAACTGTTTTCGGGAATGCTGTATAAATCTATGATACTGGCTTGCTTCCACATTTTTAAACTTTCGTAACGACCAGGTATTCCTGAGTTAATGAAAAGCAGATTATTAAATATCGAACATCCTTTGTTTACAATTAATGCAGGCTTACCCAATTTTTTTACACCGTGGTTGTCTATAGTAACAATCTCCAGTTTAGCATGACTCATTGTGTCTATAGTATTACCTCTGAAGTCTATAGTAAGATTACGGTCAGCAACAGTAAATTGATTGCGATAGGCATATAAATAGACAAAACGCTTTAACTGTTTGCTATATACGAGATGTCCATCTGTATCAAAAAGTCCGTCAATTTGTTTCTCCAAAATCTTGGGGTTTAAGATTGTCTCCGAATCATCTTGGAGATTCATCCTCCCGATTATACTTTCCGCGCTACCACGCTTCTGTGTGCGTACTATCATTGTTGTAGAATCGATCGGCTCTGCAAGAGTAAAGTATTCGCTGCCCGTTTTTATCAGACGCGCTTTCCAATCACTTATATTGCCCTTAAATACACAAGGTACTGTTCCGTCAGAAACATAAAAATAGGGTGGTTCTACTCGTAAGGTGACTGCCCTGAAAGGAAGGTCTTTACGGTCTAATTCAATATGAAATTCTGTTTTTTTCTGCAAAGTAGAGTCAAATACAGTAACCAGTAATTGTGCTGTTGAACTTCCCAGATAAACCTTGTCGGTATCGGTCCCAGCGATATAGAATGAATTAAACTGAAGATTCGTATCATGTGTTTTTACAGCTGGAAAGTGTGGAAAACGCCTTATAAAATTGTTACTGTAGTGGGTAATATTTTCGGACATCAGAAATAGTCCAACTACCAACCCAATACTACAAAATGTAGCAATAAAAAGACTAGCCACTGTCACCTTCGAACTTAAGGAACTATAAATTTCTTGCTCACGCTTCCTCAAAATCAATATACCTATTACAGCTAGCAGGACGAATACCACATTAAATAGCAGATGCTCTTTCCAACCCAGTTTTTCAAGAATTCCACCACAGGAACAAGGAATAAATGAACTGTAATTTAAAATGATATATATGTATGCAGTGAACATTACCATGAGACTAAAAGAAGCAAATAATCCTATGAGACGGAATCTAGGAATAGCGAGTAACACGACTATTAACAGTTCTGTTACAGGTACAGCCCAAGAAATATATTCGACGAAAGCGCTTAACAATGGAGATTGTCCTAGTTGAACTTTGAAGTTGACAAAATCAAGCAGTTTACCAAATGCTGCATAAGTAAATAGTAACATGTACAGGTAACAAATTACTCTTACTACTTTATTTTGCCAATGGATAATAGTTTTCATTTCAGTACTTGTGTTAGGTTTATTATGTAAAATTCTCAAAACCTACTCACATAAGTATTATCAAATCAGGATATTGAAATATCAAATCAGGATTTTTTATTTTATGAAAGACCTCCGTTTGTTTCATGAACATCCCTACCGCTACATAAAAACTGGCGTTTATATAGTTGTCGTTTGCCTTTCAAGGTCTGATGGGGAATACCCAAACTTGATTTTGAAAGCTCTTGAAAAATTTGGATACGTAGAAAAACCAGTCATAATAGCAATCGTTTTTAATGGTATTTTGGTGTATTGAATCAGAAGTTGTGCCCGCTTGAGTCTTTCACTATTATAAAATTGTTGTATTGTTGTATTAAATACATGCTTAAAGCCATTCTTTAATTTGTATTCATTAGTACCAAAAATGCGGGAGAGCTCTTTTAATGTTGGCATCGCTGCATCCATATTGGCCAATATGTAATCATAAACCGCTTGTGTTGATTTTACATCTAAATAGTTGTGAATTTTTCGTTCTTCAGCTGTCAAAATTTCTCTTGGCCCCGCTGTTTTTTCGATGGAGTTTTTACTATTGGCAGAAAAGAAAGTAATCATCATTTCTGTGCTTCCGAAGAGCTTGGAAATAGTACAAGGAACTGGAATAATTAATTTTTCAACACTAACGAGTTCCAGTGAAATAATTGTGCTATGGGATTTATTCTCTACTACATCATTCCATACCGTTTTAAATAAAGGAACTGATTCTTTTGCAAGAAGCGCAGTAAAATCCAATTCTACTAGTTCATTGGAGGTATATCCCAAAAGAAGTGGAACATCTACACTAAAGTCTTTTACAGTGAATCTATTATCTATCATGAATGTACTTTGAGCTACATACTGATAGCTGTGATGCGGATTAATATAACCGTAATGAAATACAGATTCTTTCATTTCTTCCGCCATCCAATTTACCAAGATTATCAGTGCTTCCAGTTCGTCATCATTTGCAGTTCTTGGTATGCGGTACGCAAAATTCCCTTCCGCCATTTCCAGAAGCATTTGACAAATATTATTGATACGCTGTTGGTCTATTTCCTGCTCCATAACCTATTAATTAAATTGTTAAAAATTATAATCCTAGACAAATGCTTTCAAAAATTCTAGCGCTTTAGCCTTATCATTAAATACCTTGGTTGGTACTTGAGGCTTACTAATTTTAAGATAAAATGAAATCATTACAATCGATATCGTTTGGTTTGCCAATATACTGACGGCTTTAGTCAGAACAGAGCCATGTTGCGCCAAATAATCTCTGGCAGCTTTGTCAGAATCGGCAATGCCTCTAACATCACATAAAACTGGATATGCCTTTTCATTTTGCATTTGCATTCTATCTGTTACAATACGCTGTGCTGCTACTAAATTAATGACCACATCCGGCTTATACTCAACAAAAAGTATGTTCCCGCTAATCCAGAATTGGGCAAATTCATTTTCAAAATAGTCCTCCATAGTATCTGATCTTTTATTAGAACCTGGCAAATTAGCTATTCCTTTTCTGAGATTAGTTACCAAAAAAAGGTAAAATGTAATAGTAATCAATCATTTTATTATACACATAGCAATTCGGGATTATTACTTATCAAATCGGGATTATCTACAAAGTGGCTTCCATTCTACCCTTTTAAATTCAGAACTTTAACAGTTTAAAATCTAACACTATAGCTTTAAAAGAAACAATATCCACTAACTAAAATATTAGGATACAAATGGCAAAAATAAAACACAACAATTTTATCGATACGGTAGATGAAATGTTATCCGCAGCAAAAAATGAAGGGGCTATTCATCTCTATGCTGAGGACAAAATCCTAAATGGGCGGACCCTTCAAATTAACGGAAAAGAGTTATTTCATTTTGCCACTACCAGCTATCTTGGACTTGAATACTATCCTAGGCTGAAAGATGCTGCCATTTCCGCTATTACGAAATATGGTACTCAATTCCCGCTTTCTAAAACGTACATTTCGCATCCATTATATCATGAACTCGAAACCAAAATTGAGGCTATGTATGATGTACCGGGAATTGTAACCAAGAACAGTACCCTTGGACATTTCGCTGTCATACCAACTGCGATACGAGATGAAGATGGAGTCCTGCTCGATCATCAGGTACACTGGAGTGTCCAAAACGCCTGCCAGCTTTTAAAATTAAGGGGGATTCCTGTTGAGATGATTCGTCACAACAATCTGCAAATGTTGGAAGACAAGATAAAAGAGTTGTCCTCCAAATGCAAAAAGATATGGTATATGGCCGATGGTGTTTATTCCATGTTTGGCGATTTTGCACCCATAACAGATCTACTGGAACTATGCAGAAAATATGCTCAGTTGCAACTCTATTTTGATGATGTACATGGCATGAGCTGGAAGGGGAAAAATGGTACAGGCTATGTTCTTGATAGTCTAAAAGAACTGCCGGAAAATATTATGATTGTAGGTACCCTAAGCAAGACATTTGGGGCCAGCGGAGCGGTCTTCATCACCTCTGATACTAAGTTGCGAAATCGAATTAAGAATTTTGGAGGACCGCTCACTTTTTCAGCTCAATTGGAACCTGCAGCGGTGGCGGCAGCAGCGGCTTCAGCGGATATCCATCTTTCTGCTGAAATTACTATTTTACAGGAAGAACTCGCGCAAAAGATTGGGTATTTCAATTCGCTGATTAAAGCAACATCGCTTCCGATGATCGCCCCCAATAGTTCTCCCGTTTTTTTCCTTGGGACCGCAATGCCACTGACCGCCTATCGATTAGTGCAACGGCTTTTCAATGAAGGATATTTTGTTAATCCAGGGCTGTATCCGGCTGTCCCCGTAAAAAATTCGGGAATCCGTATTACCGTTTCCCGCAACAATCAAGAAGAAGATATAAGGGGACTTGTCCAAGCGCTGGAATACCATTTCCCAAAAGCGCTGGAAGAAACCTCCAACTCGATGCATAAAATTTCAATGGCATTTGGCACTCCTGAAATTACAGAGAAAAAAGAAAAATTGATTCCGCAATCATCGCTCATTCTTCACTATAAAACATCGATAAAAGAAATTGATAAGCAGACTTGGAATACGCTTCTTGGCGGGCAAAGTACATTTGATTGGGATGGACTTTGTTTTCTGGAAGATACTTTTAAAAACTCAACTGATGCTGAAAATAATTGGAGTTTTCACTATTACCTAATTAGTGATACAAATCACGTCCCGATACTGGCCACTTTTTTCACCTTTGGACTATGGAAAGACGATATGCTTGCCCCTGAATCCGTTTCGCAGCAGCTTGAAGAAAAAAGAATCCGAGATCCTTTCTATCTGACCTCAAAAGTTTTAGGCATGGGTTCACTTTTCACGGAAGGGAACCATTGCTACATAAACAGGGCACATCCTTTGTCTGAAAATGCAGTGCTATTACTTTTAGAACAGGTTGAAATTTTAAATCAGAATTTGAGCGCAGACATGTTGGTGTTACGTGATTTTGACGAAGATGTACAACTGAATCGTATCTTCCACAATCAAGGCTTTATAAAAATAAACATGCCTGAAACCTGCATCATAGAAAATGTCTCTTGGAACACTATTGAGGAGTTTGCCTCTACCCTTTCCGCTCGTTCCAAAAAGCACTTTATGAAAGAGATTTTACCTTATGAGAAAGCGTTCGATATCATCATAAAAGAACAATTAACAGCCGATGAAATTACGCAAGGGTATAATTTATACAAGAATGTAAAAAAAAATAATTATGCCGTTAATACATTTACGTATTCGATCGAAGTCTTTAAAAAAATGGCTGATCATCCTCATTGGGAATTTATACTGCTGCATCTAAAAGATACTGAAGATTCACAAAATGTAAATCCTCTTGTGGGGATCCTTTTCTGCTACAAAAACTCAGGTCAAACGTATGTACCCTCTTTAATTGGTATGGACTATGCCGTTCCCAAAAAGTTAAGCTTATACCGTCAACTTTTATTTCAGGGAATTAAACGGGCTCGGGAACTGAGTTATAAAAGAATTGATTTTGGAATTACGGCCACATTTGAGAAGAGAAAGCTGGGAGCCAAAGTGATTCCAAAAGTAGCTTACATTCAGGCAAAAGATAATTTTTCGATGGAATTTATGGATACCATGCAGACCAAATAAAATGTATTTCGTTTAGAAATATAATGTCAATTTATCTTATATTTTTTTTTAGCGGAGTGCTAGTTCAAAATCCGGATTTATAATACTACGATTTATAAATGTTCTATAAAATCGCCAATCATTATTCTGAGTAACAAATTTTTATCACTACTCAATAATTGACTGGCGACTTTTTTTACTTCCCGTCGCCCAATGTATTGAGTTTCTCGCTTAATTCTATAAGCCCGGCTTTCTGCAAACATTCGTCTGCTACCACTTTTAATTCCTGTAAACTCTCTTCAGTAACATTCCCTAATAATGACAACGATTTGTCATCCTCTTTAGCAGACAAACCACGCTCAATAACATGGTTTAGTAACAGTACATTTTTTCGTGAAATTTTCAAATCAATTTTCACTATCTCATTCATCCCAGGCGTGCTCAATATTGTATCAAACACTTTGGCCACATCATTTGTTGTAAGCATAATTTTCACGTTTTAATTAATAATTTACTATTACAAAGGTATAAAGGCGGCTCTGAATTATCATGGGCAAAATATACCTATGATGGGTGAGATTCCTAACGCTTACTTAACTTCGCATTTGATTATACTAATGAACTTAAAAGCAAATTGTTATAGACACTTTTTCCCTTTAAAGAAAGTACCAAAAACCTTCCTGAAAACAGTCAGGACTTTGTTACTTTAAAATCGATTTTTTGCTTTGAAAGAGCACGCCCCTTTAATCGAAAATTGTGAACCAAACCGGCTATGTGATTACTAGGCTGTACCAGTACAAAATTATAGGTAGCGTGCCCTTTCCTTGAGTACTAAGTACAGAGATGAAGATACGCTTTATAAAAACTATACAATTTTAATGATTCTATCTGTAGTACTTCTTACTCTTCGAAATACCGATTTTCCTATATCGGATTTTAAAAAGAGGCCATAAATCAGAAATCTGCTTTTTGAGCATTCTAGAAATATTGAAAAGTCTAATAGACGTTTAAAGTATCCCGAAGATTGCCACGTTCCTGCAATCGGCAAGATGTCCGGTTGTATCACAACCGATATCTTGCTGCCTGGTCACTCGGAACTCGTGGGCAGTGACACTGAAAGAATAAAAGAGTTTGTAAACATGAAAATGATAGATGATGGAAGAGCAAAACAACAACCGAACAAAGTGGCTTCATCTGCGCTTAACCCCTGATGAATACCAAAAAATAGTTGCAGCATTCAGCAAATCGACCTGCCGAAAACTAAGCGATTACGCCAGGAAAAACCTATTACAGAAACCTATAGTAAACAAATATAGAAATGAATCTTTAGACGATTTTATGGCAGAAATGATACGACTGAGAGGTGAACTTAATGCTATTGGGAACAACTTTAATCAGGCTGTAAAAAAGTTGCACACGCTACATCAGATTACCGAATTTAAGCACTGGCTGATCAGTTATGAATTGGAAAAAAAGATTCTTTTTAATAAGGTGGATGAAATAAAAAAACACATTCAAAAATTTGCGGAATCATGGTTGCAATAATCAAAACCGGGCACTCCATCCATCGGATTTTAAACTACAATGAAAATAAAGTTCAGCAAGGTGTGGCCGAGTGTATCGGTGCAGGAAATTACCCTGTCGATATCGAAAAAATGATCTTTACCATGAAACTAAACCGGTTCTTGAAACAGGCTGATTTAAATGAAAATGTGAAACGAAACAGTGTGCATATTTCGCTCAATTTTGATGTGACTGAAAAAGGAATTTCAAAAGAGAAACTAATGGAAATAGCAGATACCTATATGGATAAAATTGGTTTTAGGGAACAGCCCTATCTGGTCTACCAGCATCATGATGCCGGACATCCTCATATTCATATCATATCCTTAAAAGTCAGGGATGACGGTAGCCGGATTGACATGCAGAATATTGGTCGGAACCAATCTGAAAAAGCCAGAAAAGAAATTGAAATAACGTATGGATTGGTTCCAGCTGAAAAGCATAAAAGAGAAAAGGATTTAGGTTTAAAACCAGTTGATGCCAGCAAAGTGGAATACGGACGTACCGACACCAAACGAGCCATAACCAACGTATTGGATAAAGTACTTCAAAATTATAAATACACTAGCCTGCCCGAATTAAATGCGGTACTCCAGCAGTATAATGTTGTAGCGGACAGAGGCAGCGAAAACTCCAGGATTTTTATAAATAGAGGATTGGTGTATCGCATACTGGATGAAGGTGGCAATAAGATAGGTGTTCCGATTAAAGCCAGTGATTTTTACAGTAATCCCACTCTAAAATTTTTAGAAGAACGATTTATTCAAAATGAAAAGGCACGAACGCCCTACAGGTCCAGAATAAAAAATGCGATTGATATTGCATTACTGGATAACAAAAAAATGCCGATTCAGGAATTAGCAAAAGTAGTGGAACTGTCCGGAATCAATATGGTATTTAGACAAAACACGGAAGGTTTACTGTATGGTATTACCTATGTAGACCACCAAACTCAATGTGTTTTTAATGGTAGTGCTTTGGGAAAATTATATAGTGCAAAAGCCATTCAGGAACGTTGTGGTTTAAATGAAGTGGCGCAGCAAAAAACAGCAGTTTCTAAAATTGAAAAATCCCATGAAGCTGTATTGCAAGTAAATTCCAAAGAAATTAGTCATACATTAATCGGTTATGATTCCAAAAAAAATATACCACCTAATAATACTAGCGAGATTGGGAAATTAGTAAACGCACTCACACAGTCGGAACACGATTCCTCCTTCCTGCCGAATCAACTCAAAGGGAAGAGGAAAAAGAAGAAACGAAAAGGGCAATCTGATAACCAATAAAAGATATCATTATGGCTATGCAAACCGGAGAAAACGAACAGGCATTGCGGAAAATACTCGATATGACCCGACTCATCAGTATCGCAATTTTACTACTCCATTTTTATTATTACTGCTATACCGCCTTCCAAGAATGGGGTTTTGTTAGTGAGTTCAGTGATTCTATTTTAGGTAACATACAGCGTACTGGATTGTTCAGTTATTTTCATAAATCCAAGATTTTTACTTTGGGATTTTTATTGATTTCTTTACTTGGAGCAAAAGGGCGTAAAGAGGAGAAATTGAATCATAAAACAGCCTTTGCCTACATCATAACAGGTGTATTAATTTACTTTCTAAGCTATCTATCACTTTTAGTAAAAACAAATAGTACTACAGTAGCAATAGTCTATATCAGTAGTACCACTATCGGATTTCTATTGGTACTTTCCGGCGGTACCTTACTATCCCGAATTATAAAAAACAGGTTGAATAACAACGATATTTTCAATAAAGAGAATGAAACTTTTCCGCAGGAAGAACGATTGCTGGAAAATGAATATTCAATCAATCTTCCGGCACGCTATCATTTGAAAGATAAAGTCCGAAACAGCTGGATCAACATTATCAATCCTTTTCGGGCTTTAATGGTTTTGGGTACACCCGGATCGGGTAAGTCTTATTTTGTAATTCGGCATGTAATTACCCAGCATATCCGCAAAGGGTTTACCATGTTTATTTATGATTTTAAATTTGATGACCTTTCTAAAATCACGTACAATACATGGCTTAAATACAAGCACCTCTATCCTATCCCACCTCAGTTTTATGTAATCAATTTTGATGACTTGACCCGCACACACCGATGCAATCCCCTAGAGCCTTCTGCTATGACAGACATCACTGATGCAGCGGAATCAGCCCGAACGATTTTATTGGGACTAAACAAAGAATGGATAAAAAGACAGGGAGACTTTTTTGTCGAATCGCCTATCAATTTCCTCACCGCTATTATATGGTACTTAAGGAAGTATAAGGAGGGTCAATTCTGTACGCTGCCGCATGTGATTGAACTCATGCAACTGGACTATGACAGTCTGTTTACGATATTGCGCACAGAGAAGGAAATTGAGGTGCTCATTAATCCTTTTATAAATGCCTATCTCAATGATGCCATGGAGCAATTGGAAGGACAAATTGCTTCCGCCAAAATTGCCATGGCCAGACTTTCTTCTCCCCAATTGTATTATGTATTATCAGGAAATGATTTTACTTTAGACATCAATAATCCGGATGAACCAAAGATTGTCTGCATGGGTAATAACCCTCAGAAAATACAAATTTATGGTGCTGTATTATCCTTGTATGTCTCCCGTTTGGTAAAATTGGTGAATCAAAAAGGAAAACTGAAAAGCAGTCTGATTTTCGATGAATTCCCGACTATTTATCTCAACAATATGGACAGCCTAATCGCTACCGCCCGAAGCAATAAAGTAGCTACTTGTTTGGGGATTCAAGACTTCAGCCAGCTTCGCAAAGATTACGGTCGTGAACAGGCTGATGTGATTATGAACATCACCGGAAACATCGTTAGCGGTCAAGTAACCGGTGACACTGCCAAGCAATTGTCTGAACGTTTTGGAAAAATTATGCAAGACAGAGAATCACTATCTATCAATAGCGGTGACACCTCCATCAGCCGTTCCAAACAATTAGAGTCGGCCGTCCCTCCTTCCAAGATTTCTTCCTTAAGTTCAGGTGAATTTGTCGGTATGGTTGCCGATGATCCTGATTGTAAAATTGAATTAAAAACATTTCATTGTGAAATAGTCAATGACCATGATGCGCTAAAAAAAGAAGAAGATAATTATAAAGATATTGCCGTAATTAGGAAGATTGATTCCACGATGGTACAACGAAATTATCTGCAGGTAAAACAGGATATTCAAGAGATCATGCAATCTGAAATCGAGCGGCTACTGAATGATTCAGGGCTGGCTTATTTGGTATTGAAGAAGTGAGATATTAATTTCTTAAAAATGAATTATTAGTTTACTTAAAGGGTTTTAAAAACATAATTAAAACACTTATCTACATTTCATTAATATCATACATCCTCAATAATCAAGTGATTATTAAAGAGAAATTGCTACACAAACTTAACTCATCACATTTGGCATAAAAGCCTAATAACGAAAAGAGTTTCGTTTATTTGTATGATTTTGAAAATTTTATTTACATGTTTAAATCGGTTTACTAAGAAATATAAACTAATATAATCTTATTCTATAAATTTTAAACTGGTATTATAATTCCGCCAATAGCTAAACCAATTATTAAAGTATTATTTTTGAATTACTAAAAATGTCCTCAGTATGAAAGATATAATACTATTCACTTCTGCTAACAACGAAACACAAATTGAAGTTCAATTTGAAAAGGAAACTGTTTGGCTATCAAAAAGTCAGATAACCCAACTTTTTCAGCGGGATAAATCAGTAATAACCAAGCACATCAACACTGTTTTTAAAGAAGGTGAATTGGATAAAAATAACACTGTGCAAAAAATGCACAGTGCAAATGCAGATAAATCTGTTGATTTTTATAATCTCCATGTAACCATTTCATTTGGTTATCATGTAAAATCTAAAGAAGAAACACGGTTTCGCCAATGGGCAACACAACAATTGGATGAAAATAATAAAGTAGCAGCATAATGAGCGAGATAATTATATACAAGAACACGGACAATCAAGTTCAAATTGATGTTCAATTTGAGCAAGAAACTTTATGGCTTTCTCAAAAGAGAATGGCAGAGCTATTTGATAAAGATAGCGATACTATTGGATTGCATTTAAAAAACATTTACTCCGAAGGTGAATTGGATGAAATGGCAACTACCGAGTTTTTTACGGTAGTTCAAAAAGAGGGTAAAAGAAATGTATCTAGAACCATTAAATTTTATAATCTAGATGCTATAATTTCTGTAGGTTATCGTGTAAATTCTAAACAAGGTACCCAATTCCGCCAATGGGCAACCCAACGTTTAAAAGACTATTTAGTCAAAGGGTACGCTATTAACGAAAAACGATTAAAAGAAACTGAAAACAAGTTTCAAGAATTGAAACAAGCAGTACGTTTACTGGACAACATTGTAAAAACTAAAATAGTAACAGGTGATGAAGCACAAGGTTTACTAAAAGTATTGAGCGATTATGCTTTTGCTTTGGATATTTTAGATCAGTACGACCACCAAACTTTAAAAATAGAAGAAACCGATACGAAAGAAGTCTTCAAAATATCTTATCCTGAAGCAAAGAAAGCTATTGAAGGATTAAAAACTAAATTTGGAGGCTCTAATTTGTTTGGCAATGAGAAAGATGATTCGTTCAAAAGCTCTTTGGCAACGATTTACCAAACTTTTGACGGAATCGATTTATATCCTTCAGTCCAAGAAAAAGCAGGTCATTTGCTATATTTTGTCACCAAAAATCATTCCTTTTCTGATGGGAATAAAAGAATTGCCGCTTTTCTCTTTGTTTGGTTTTTAGAGCGAAACGCATTGCTGTATCACGAAGGAAAAAAAGTAATAGACGATAATGCCTTAGTAGCATTAACACTAATGATAGCGGAGTCGAAATCCGATGATAAAGATATGATGGTTAAGGTAATAATTAATCTGATTAACAATAAATAATGAATAAAGAGAATTCAGAAAACTTGAATAAACTACCCCAAGTAGAGTTCTGCTAAGTAGTATATGGTCTCTCTTCTGGAGTTCTCTTTATTACGTTCGGTAGCTCTAGTCGGTCGTCCACACAAAAGACCTCCTTCCTCCCTTCCGCAGCTATTACACCGCAATAAAAAAAACAGCAGTCCACCCAAAAGGCTGGACAGCTGCTTTTTTTGTGCCGTTTCATTCCTCATCTTCACACGTTCTCTACCCTACTTTCGGCAGGGCTACTACAACCACAATACCGCTTCATTCCGCTACACTCCGCAGGCTACGTTTCACTGCATTCCAGCCGTATCGTGTCTGCCGCCCTTTGTGTTTTTTGCTTTGCTCCTTCTTAACGCCTTCTGGTTTGGCTCCGCTCCTCTTTGCCCCAAATCAGGGAAGGCAAAGGATACAATACTTATTTCCATGTCCTTTCTTCCTCTGCTTACTTCATAAGTTCTACTCCTTTTTTCTGTAATTCTTATAGGGTTCGATTACCCTTTTATAAGCAGCTACGCTTTAAAACAGACTATACGCCAGAACGACTCTGCTCTTATTAAAAATAAATAAAAGAAAGTAAAGGTAGTTCCGATTTCTTAAAAAGGAACGTTCAAGCCTTCTGGGTTTTTAGTAAAATCTCCACCCTGTATTTATCATTCTGAAAAAAGTGAAACATATCAAAAGACAAGCTGCCTCTGAAGGCTGTTTACGGGAAGGAATCGGGTAGTATTTTATTAAAAAAACGTGCCTTTTTGAAACCTACACTGCAGCGACGACTTTCTTTTTTTTCTTTTTCTTTTAAAAATATATGGTGCCGAGAGCAGTGCGGAAATCATTTTAAATCCGAAGTTATATCAAATTTTATCATCAAAATCCAAAGAAAAGATACTACCCACAGCGAAAACCAACTCTATATCCTGAACAAAGGAATGAACAGTGGTAAATCTCAAAAAGTCACCTTCACCAATAGCTTTATAATCCTTTTTCAAAACGAACAAGAGACAGAAACGGTTTATTACTTTAACAACACCATGGCGCAATTGTTCTAATCGGTTAATTTTTTCTGATTTAATAAGACTAAAATGCCCATTAAGAATACCTTCTTGCGGATGTAATAACCCACATTCTTCAGTTATCGGAATTACTTCATGAATCTGGTCGACATTCAAATCCCCACCAGTTCCATAATAACTTTTCAATAAAGGCAAAACTGCCTTATACCATCGTTCTAAAACACCTTTTTTACGAGGGTCACTAGGTTCAAAATTTATTCCAGATTTTGCACCACCAATAGCTGGTCCAGATACTGAAAACTTGATTTCCATAGTTTTGGCCAATGACAACACTTCATTCATGTCTAAACCTTTTCTCATTCGAGTTCCACCTCCAGCTGCACCACCTCGAAGCGAGTTAATTACAATCCAACCTTCAGCATAAGTTTCAGAATCTTTCCAATTAAAAACAATTTCAGGCTCTTTATTTACAAATTGCTCTAATAACTCTTTCATAATATTTATTTTTAACAATTCGTGTTTCACAATATTAAAAACTCATTCTTTAAAAAAAAATCCAATTATAATACTTTAATACAGTTTTTAAAGAGTTTAAATCTTTGGCAATTGATTTCCTATTAAATGAATTTAAATCAATATCCCTATTATTTAAATCTTGTTTACAAGCTATTGAAGCAATAGTTTTTTGCTGTTCATCTTCTGTGCTACTCTGATTTTTTGATAGTATTTCTAAGAATTTTTCCCTAAGTCTGGACAAAATTTAGGAAACGAAAAACCAGTAATCCAAACATCTCAAGAACTATATCATTATTTTGCCTTATTGGGTGCTCAAACCATTTCCATACCCCTACTATTCCACCAATACCCGAACCTCCTTCAATATAAATTGTCGCATTTGAATTTGGATTTTTTAATTTACTTTTTAAAACCGCTACTGCAATTTTAATTTTTTTTATCCTCAGGAATATCCCAGACTTCTGGTACTGATAAATAATACCAACTTAATTTTTCTTTTTTTAATTCTTTCCATTCTGAAAAAAAAGTTGTTGTTTTTTCAAATTTAAAAGACTCTGCTTGGGCAAATAAACAACATGGCAACAATGATAGAAATAAAAAAAAATTCCAATACTTTTCATTTTTTTATATTAATTGATTGAAAAAAAATTAACCAATTGAAATTTCTTTTATTGAAATTTCAAAAATATTCATTTTTTTTGAGATGTAACATTTATATTGCTCATCTATTTTTATTTCTTTTAAATAGTAATTTTCCCCATTGATAACCGCCTTATTTTCTAAAATATCAAATGATTTTAATGATAGCATCAATCCATTTCCATTTGCTTTTACAACTGCCTCCTTTTGTGTCCAATAATCAAAAAAAGTATCTTTCTTATTGTTGGAAGAAATAATTTTATTCCATTCTTTTTCGGTGAATTGTGATTCAAAATCGGATATTTCAATATCTGATATTACTTCAATATCAATACCTATTTCACATTTATTACTTATCACACAAACCACTATATCACTTGAATGAGATATATTAAAGAATAAGGAATTACCTTTTAAAAATGGTTTACCAAATTTATTATAGTGAATATTATTAATTTCATCACTTGAAATTCCATTCTCTTCAAAAAGTTTTAAAAGCAAAACCCTTCCGATTAAGGATAATTGAGCATCTTGCCATCTTCTGTAACTTAAAATTTTTCTTTGAAAATCTTTATCAAAATAATTTAAATATTTCTCAATAATATTCTCATGAAAATGTTCAGATATCTTTGAATACAACAACAACATCTAAACTAACTTTAAAATATTATCGTACAATAACTGTTTTATATTATGAAGAATTAAAAAATCTAATCTTTTAATAAAATCTTCAATATCTTTTGATCCTGAAGTTTCTAAAAAATCCTTTATCATTTCTTCAGATTGAGATTTACAGTATTCTTTAATTTCAAATAATGCATCTTTAACTTTTTTTTGTGAATCAAATCGATGCAAAACCAAACCATCAATTCTTAGCGGATATTCAATAGCAAAATTTTTAAATGTATTAATAAATATAAATTCATTATTGCTAGGTTCATTATAAAAATTATGAACAAAACTATGCTTTTCTCTAAACTCCCAATCCCATTTAGTATTTACTATCTTTATATGCTCTGAGATTTTTAATTCTTGGTTTAAAATCCATTCATCAGAATTATTGAGAATTCTAACTATTTTTTCATTATGATGTAATTTATCTAGAAAAATTTGCAAATTGGTTTTTAACTCCTGATTGACATACTTTTTTTTTCTTTTTTCAAAAATGAAGACATCTTCTATTACTCTATTTATATTGGAATCAACTTTTATAAATGTTTTAAATACAAAATCCTCAAAATTTCTAATTTCAGATTTATTTATGTCATACTCTAAATTATCTAAAAAACTACATAACTCGAGATCAAATATATTTTCTATTAAAAGCAAAGTTTTATCATAAACTTTTGACAATAAACTCTTCTTAATATATCTGATATCAATGCTTAAGTCGCATTTATTAACCGTTTGATTTTTGATTTTAAATGGTTTTATAATGTTATCCGGATATTCAATATATGTAAGAGTTTTTAATAAAAAATAGGATTCTCCTAGATCCCCAAAAAACAAGCCACCGTTTAGTGTAGTTTGATTTTGTTGACCTAATATTTCGTCTTTAATTAACGAAAGATATCTCTCTCTATTGTCCATAGAATGATTTTCTAACAAGGACAATCCAATTCCTGAAAGACCATCATAAATATTACTAGGAAGATTATTTATTTTATAATTATCTAATTCAAAAAATATTTTTTTATTTTGATTTTCAGACAATAATATGCCTATGCTCCCTTTAGACCAGTTTAGTTCATTTGTTGGATTATATAACATCGAATCATTATCTAAATACTGTAGTTTAAACTGATTTAAAACAATACTATTAGTAATGTCTTTTTCAAAATTGAGCCATGATTGATGTTGTTCATCCCAACAAGAGAGTTTGTGTTTATCAATATATTTAATAATATAGTCTAAATGATTATTTGGAAAATCTATATTCAAATTTTTAAAAACATATTGAATTCCTGATGACCCTAAGGCAAATCCACAAGAATTCTTAAGATTGATTTCTTCAGTTGCTTTCCAGGAAATACCTTTTTCAGTAAATAATGCATTGTTAACAATTTTATATATAAATTTATTTAAAATTCCTAATATTCTTTCAGATTTAGATCGTTGAAATAACTCGTTTAAAACCAATAATGTTCCCGATCTTCCATCATATAAATAATCAGATGTGTATTTGGACTCTAAATACTCATTTTCAGATTGGATAATTAAATCTTCGCTAACTTGTAATAGGTCTACATTTTTATTTATATCATACAGTTGTATCAATACATAAATTAGTCCAGCTCTTCCACGATAAAGAGAATAATTATTAGTTGCTGTTTTTTCACAATAAGAAATAGTATTCTTAGACAATAATTCAGCTTTTTCCAAATAAATATCTTTCTTAGTAAACTTATACATTTCTAATAAAAAAAGTAAAAAACCAGAAACTCCAGTTTCAATATTCTCTATATTATTTGAAAGTAAATACTGATTTAATTTTGTATTGTTTTTTTCTGAAACTTCAATAAGCTGTTCAAAAGTTAAATCCAATATTAAATTTGAGAAATCTTCAACTCTTGATAGGATATTAATTTTATTTTCTTGCAATGATTCCATAAATTAAAAAATTAAATTTGGTTGGTACGAATGAGATTGATTATTTTATAATAATAATCAGGATAATCTGTAAGTAATCTGTGTGCTAATAAATCTCCGATGTATTCAATTCTTTTATAAAACCCAACAGTATGTATATATTTACCTTTTTCAGGTAAAGATGTAAAATCTGCAAGACCATCAAACGCATGATTAACATTTTCTAAGTAGCAACTAATATCAACTTTTTTCTTTTCTGCTATTGCTTTAAATAAAAATTGTTCAAAAACTGTATTAAACATTCCTATATCTATTTTATCTAAATTAGCGACATTTCTATCTACAAACCTGAAAACCTCATCAGTATACTCTTTAAAAAAATCTAAATCTGACCCACCTAAAAGTCCAGCATTAACGGCTATAATTTGATTATTTTTAATCTTTGACTCAATTAAACAATCGGGGATATAATCAAAATTTTCTTCAATTAATTTAAATACATCATTATAATAATCAAATCCCTTTTCTATATTTTGACATATTAATGGATTATTTTCAAAACTATCTTCAAATTTTTTATAAACAAAAATATCCCCATCGGCATGAATAAAAGGTTCTTTTTGTATGCTATAAGCATAAATCTTCCCCAAGGCCCATAAATCAGGATGATAATCATTTAGAAGATCCAAACTTACGTCTACATTTGTATATGGCAACTCTAATTTGTTTATTAATAAATCATAACCTAATGAATCTGTAACTAACTCAACTTTATTATAATATTTATTAAATTGGAGACAACTAAGTGCCCAACTCATATAGTTGTATTTTTTATCTACCCAACCTCCTCTATTTCTATCAGAAACATTAATATTTTCTTTTTTTAAACTAGGTTTTACCCATAAACTTTGAATTATTTTCATTTTTTTATAACTTCTTATTTTTATATTATACAGTCTTTTAATTTTTTTCGAAATACTTCATTAGATTCTTTAATACTAAACTTTTTTATATGTTTTTTTTTTTTAAAAATTAAAATCAAAATCTAAGGCTGTATTCATTTCCTGTTCCAATCTAGCTTCTATTTTTCCGATTTGAATTAAAGGATTAATAGCGATTTCATTTAAAATTTCACTAAATTTTGATACAATCATTTGTATTGTATCTTCATCAAATAAATCACAATTATAATCTACACCCCCTTTTAACAAATGATTACTTTCAAATAAGTTAAACACGATAGGCATTCTACTGAATTTATTATCAACAGGATAAGGCTTAAATTTCAATTCATTCAATTCAATACTATTCTCAAAAGTAAAATCTGGGTTTTGATAGACTAGCATCACATCGATAATATTTGGTGCTATTTTATCAAACGGTATATCTAAATAATCATTTATTTCTAATATGTTGGCACTAACAGACTCTAATAAATTAACAAAAGTTTGTTCTGATTCTACTTGAGTTCTTAACACAAGAGTTTTAGCAAACATCCCTATTTGATCACTTAATTCAGCAACATCTCTTCCTGAATTTACCGTTCCAACACATATGTCAGAATGTTTGGTTAGTTTATAAATTAAAACATTGATTGAAGTAACTAAAAGAGTGTAGAAAGTAACTTGTTTTTCAGTAGCAAATTTCTTCAAATGGAACGTAACTTCTTCTGTGAGTTCAAACAATAATTTACTTCCATTTTGTTTATTATTTTGAATACTAAAATCTCTAATAAATAAATCTTTAGGTTTATAATTTTGAAGATAATTTTTCCAAAATAATTCATTCTTAGATTGATTTTCTTCTAACGTTTTCTTAAGCCATTCCGAATAATCTTTAAATTGGAATTTTAAAGTATCTTCTTTTACTACGTCTTGAGCATTTTCATTATAATTTCGAATAAAATCTTTAATAAAAATTTCCAGCGATAAACCATCCATTATGATGTGATGTGTAGAAAATAGTAGTAGGTGTTGATTAGTTTCAATCTGTATCAGTTGAACTCTTATTAAAACCTCTTTTTCTATATCAAATTCAGTATTGATTAATCGATTGATGGCCTCTTCAATGTTTTCATCTTCTAACTGTTGTACAGCGATTTCAAACCTAATTTTCTCAGAGATATTTATTTTTTGATAAGGTATTCCGTTAATTTCAATAAAATTAGTTTTTAGGATTTCATACTTCTCAATTACTTGATTTATTGATTTATTAATTTTTACGGTATCTACAATACCCTCAATAGCATAACCTGCAGACATATTGTAGGCTATAGAACTTTTTGTCTGTTGTGAGGCTAACCAAATTGTATATTGAGCTGGAGTTAAATTGTATAAATCTTTGATTTCAGATAATGGTATAATCTTCGATCTAGTTGGCTTTAGTCCTTCTAAATAAATCGATAGGGACTCAATAGAAGGATAATCAAAAATTGTTTTTAAAGTAATCTCTAAAAAAAGATTTCGAGAAATTAATCCAATCAATTTTACTGCATTTAAGGAATGACCCCCAAGTGCAAAGAAATTATCGTTTACACTTATAGCTTCTTTTGTATTTAATACTTCCTTCCAATATTGTAATAGATTTATTTCTAAATCTGATATAGGTTCTTTAAAATTATCATTATTCGTATTATATTCAATATTCCTTAGCGACAAAGATTTACGATCTATTTTTTGATTGGGTGTAAGTGGAATTTCTTGTATCGGAATGATTGTATTCGGAATCATATAGTACGGAAGTGTCAATTTTAATTGATTCATAATTTCTTCCGAAAAAGTATTTGAATTTTGGTTGTCTAGAACCGCATTTTCATTTTTATTGGAAGAAAAACTCTTCGTGTCAGATTTAACTGCATCTATAAATTCCTCATTTTTTAAAACATAAGCTACTAAAAAAGCCTCTTGTTGTTCTCCTTTTTTAGCAATGACGACTGAGCCTTTAATCTGCTCTATTTTATTTAATTGCGATTCAATATCTCCCAATTCAATTGTATAACCTCTTATTTTTACTTGATTGTCATTTCGCCCTAAAAATTCTATTTCACCAACAGTATTCCATTTTCCGACATCTCCTGTATCATAACATAAGCTATTTGAATCAAAAGGATTTTGAATGAATTTTTCTTTGGTCAATTTTTCGTTTCTATAATAACTTTTTGCTAATCCGTCACCAGCAATATAAATAGCTCCGTGTGTCCCTATTGGCTTTGGACTTAAAAATTCGTCTAGAATATAAAATTGTGCATTATTTATTGGTTTACCTACGTTAGACCTATCTGTAAGTTGTTCTATTTTTTTTAAACTTGACCAAACGGTAGTCTCAGTTGGACCATACATATTCCATAACTCTAAACAATTGGCAATTAATTTCTCTGCCAATGATTCGTTTAATAATTCGCCACCACATAATACTTTCAACTTTTTATCTCCTTGCCAATGGGCATTAAATAACATTTGGTAAAAACTAGGCGTCGCTTGGATAATAGTTGGTTTAACTTCTTCTAACTTTTTAATGATTAAATTGGGGTCGGATAACACATTTTTATTAGCAATATATAAAACTGCTCCTGAAATTAAGGGCACAAAAAAATCTAATATGGAAATATCAAAAGAATAAGTTGCTATTGAAAATATGGTGTCATTTACATTAACGCCTGGTACTTGTTGAATACTAGTTAAGAAATTAAGCAGTGATTGATGCCCTATTTCAACTCCTTTTGGATTTCCTGTTGATCCTGATGTATAAATAATATAGGCGGTATCTTTTGGAGACACGATTTCAAATTCGGTTACTTGCAATTCATCAATTTCATCAAAAATATTTTCTAATGATATTATTGTTACTTGCTCAATTCCTTCAATTTCATATTGATTTTCTTTAATAATTATTTTGGGTTGGCTATTGGCAACAATATAACTTAAACGATCTTTGGGAAAAGCAGGGTCTAACGGAATATAAGCCTTACCTGCTTTCAAAATACCTAATAAAACAGCAATTATATTAGTCGACCGACCTAATAAAACTGCAATTGGCGATTTATCTTCTTGACCACATTTTACGATAAGATAGGCTGCTATTTGGCTTGATAGTTTGTCCAATTCGTAGTAAGAATAAGATTTAACATCATCTTTTAATACAAGTTTGTGAGGTCTTTTTCTAACTTGCTCTTGAAATAAATCTAAAACAGTCTTATCTTTTGGGTAATAAGCTTTTGTATAGTTAAAATCAAATAGTAATTGTTGCTTTTCTTCTTTTGTTAAATAATCTAGCTCTTTTAGTTTTTTGTTAGAATTAGTTAAAACCTCACCAACTAACTTTTCAAAATGATTAACCACTTGGGTTATACTTTCATTATCAAAATAATTCAAATTATAATCAAAATCAATCTGTACATCGTCCGATTCATCAAACTCCCTTACATGTATAGTTAAAGCTACCCTTTCTGAATGATGACTTAAGGGGATTACTTTAGTTTGTGTATTTTTAAAATGAGGGGAATAATCTTGTTTTGCATAGGAAATCATGATATTGAATAATCTGTCTTTTTGACTGTATATCTGAAGCTCCTTGATTAACTTTCCCAATGGTAACCGCTGATGACGATAATCCTGTCTCAATTGATTTTTTATTTCTATTATTAAGTCCTGAAAAGTAGCTTCAAAATCCAGTAACATTCTTAGAAGGGTTACGCTCATAAAAAGCCCCACCGTTTTTTTATAAAGGAATTTACTTCTGTTTAAAACAGGCATGCCAATAACAAAGTCACTGTTTTCGTGTTTTCTTCCAAAATAGGTATAAAGAATCCCTAAAATCAAATGAAAAGTAGAACATTTATTACTTGCGGCTAATTCGTTTAATTGGTTATAGACATCTCTTTTTATAATTAATTCTTTTCGGCTGCTTTCATTTATCTCAACTTTATCGTTTAGTTTTTCAAATAAATTCTCCGGTAGTGATTTGAATTTTTGAGACCAATACTCTAAATCCTTATCAAATGATTCTGAATTTTGATATTGAGAGTCATCTTCTGCAAAGTCTTTATAACTGAACGGGTAAGTGGATGTAATTGACCCAAATTCAAAAATCTCGTTATAATTTTGAACTAATCTCTGAAACATTAAAGAGGTTCCCCAACCATCCGTTATAATATGATGATGAACTGAAAATAAATAATGATAATCTTCCCGGATTTTTAGCAGAGTGAATATCTGAAGAGGATTTCCTTCTATTAAATCAAAAGGTTTCAATAATCCCTTTTGCATATATTGGTTTGCTTGTTCAATTGGATCCATAAAATCAGAAAAATCAATAAATCCCAATTCAGATTGATGGTCTTCAAGAAACCCGATACTTACTTCTCCCTCATTTTTTTTAATAACACTTCTGAACACATCGTGCTGATTGATTAATGCACTGTACGCTTTTTTGAATATGTCAATGTTTACTGGCCCTTTAATTTCGGTTTTTGCCCCAACATTATATAAAGGCTCATCAGGAAATATTAATTGCTCGAAATAAATGTCTTGTTGCGGTAAGGTTAATTTCATAAAATTCATTTTAAACTAATTCCATATTGAGTCGAGTGGTACATTATCTATTACTTTTTTATCCATAATTATTTTACCATAATCAAATTTTATTATTCTATCGGCATACTTAAAATACGCATCGTCGTGTGTAACCGCAATGATTGTTTTACCTTCTTTTTTCAGTTTCGGCAATAGGTTTTGATAAAAATATTTACGAAAATGCGGATCTTGGTCGGCAGCCCACTCATCTAAAACTAAAATCGGTTTGTTTTCTAAAAGCGCAAAAATCATTGACATTCGTTTACTTTGGCCTTTAGAAAATGAGCGCCTTGCCGATTCTTCTTTGTCATCTGTAACGATTTTATCGAGTTCCATAATTTTTAATAATTCTTGATATTCTTTATTTTGTTCCAACGAATAATTATCGTAATTATGCGAAAAGATGTGGTTGTCTGTAAACACAGCTGCTACTAGATTTTGTGTAGCTGTCATTTGATTTGCGGTAACTCCATTTAAAATTATTTCGCCTTCAGATGGTTGGTACAAACCAGTTAAAATATTGATAAATGTACTTTTACCACTACCGTTTCCACCGATAATGAATATTGTTTCTCCTTTTTCCACAGAAACATTTATAGGGCCTAAAGCGAAAGATTCCTCAATAGTATCACTTTCATAAGTAAATGCTACATTATCAAACTTTAATTGACTAAAATTATCGGAAGTTATGTTTTCAATTTCTAAACCTATTTCATCTGCATTAAAATCTTTTAAGAATTTTTCAATTCTGGTATTGGCAACCATCAAGCGGGTATAGATATTTTGCATATTAATTAAATTGTTTACTGGCCCAGCCATAAACAACAAAATAACTACATAGGAAATAACGTCTTCTCTTTTAAGAATCCCTAATTCTGGTAATAAAAAGAGTATAGCACCTATTACTAAATATAAACCGTATTGATTTATCAAATTGATTAACAGAAATACACTATTAATTTTAAAATCCAATTCTTTGGCATCATCTCGATTGGGAGATAAGTGCTTAACCATTAGATTTTCCCTCCTTTGCCCACTAAGTTTAAAATCTTTAAATCCTTTAATGACATCATCAACGTACATATAATAATATTCATTGTATTCTCTAATTCTATCGACTTTGTGTGACATCGCATTGATTACAATAAAATAAACAACTACTATTAAAATAATTAAAACAATAACTACCAAAGCAGCTGCTATTGATAGTGTAAACAAATATATCATAGAAAGTACCAACATCAACAAAGAATTAATGGATTGGGTAACCACCTCAGGAAAAGATGAAAATGTTCTTATATCCTCAATAACGGTATAAAACCGTTGAGTACCCATTTTTTCGAGCATAATCAGCGGTGTTTTTAATATTTTATCAAATATCTTTTTTTCATTTTCATACAACATTTCAAATGAATACCTATTGATTCTTTTTTGGAATATAATATTTAGTAAATAGGTATAAATTACAACAGATACGAATACAATTCCCATATAACCGTTTAAAAAATTTTCCTTACCCGATATTACACTGTTAATAATATATATTATTCCGAAACTAAGAATGGTATTTTGAAAGGCGTAGAAAAAAAGATTGGTTATATACTTTGTTTTAAGTTTGAACATTGATTAAATATATTTTTAGAGGAGTAAAGTTATGCACTTATTTTAATTCTGTTTAAACCAATTTGTTTTTATACATCGTCTTATAATTAGATTTTAAAAAATATTTCGCTGCGTGTTGAACTAGTTAACTGATAGCTTCTATATATTTTTAAGTTTATCAATAGTTTCAACAACTGCATTAACTATTTCTTTAGGATGATCATATATAAAAAAGTGATTTCCAGATACTATTTTATTCTGAAAATTTCCCTTGGTAAATCTTTTCCAATTATCTATTTTAGAACTAGTTTCCTCACCATTTCCCATAATTGCGTAGATATCCGTGTTAATTTGAATATTGTCTTGAATATCATTGAGATTATCTACGCATTCAAAATCTGATCGAATAATAGGCGCAAAATGATTATAAAGTTCTTCGTTATCAAATACCTCATTGGGCATTCCTCCTAATTTCTTCAATTTTTCCTTAAACTGTAAATCATCCAATTTATGATAACAAACAATCTCTCCCTCTTTTTTTATTCCTAATCCAGCGTTTCCTGATACTATTAGTTGACTTGGTGAATCACCAATGACTTCAAATTTAGATGTTAAATATAATCCTAAAGGTGCTCCCATACTATGTCCATATATAATAAAGGGCTTCTCGTTTCTTAAATTTTTAATTTGGTTAAAATAATCTTCAACACATTCATCTAGGGTTTTCAAAAGTTTTTCAATATGTCTCTTACCTCTCCCAGGCAATTCTAATGGTATAAATTCTATGTCAGAAACTAAATGCCTTTTTAAAAATTCAAAAGAATACACACTTCCTCCAGCAAAATGTAGTAAAAATAATTGTAGCCTCAATTTTTTAATTTTTTAATTAATTATTTCTATTTCTTGTAGTTCTTTAACGCTTGTGAAATCTATATTAATTTTTTAATCTGTCTCTAAACAACCAAAATTGTAATCTAAACTTAATAACGAGCTTATTTTATTTTCAATTAAAATGATATGACCAACTACTAAATCCTTTAATATAATCTCTTTCTAAACAGTTTCATAAATAGCATTACTTATTATTAATTTATAAATTCCATCTTGAGCATTTAATTCAAATAATCCATCTACATCGTTAACTGCAACTTATAACAATCTAATTTGACAGATCATATAAAAAAACATTTGTAAAAGGGATAGTTTATTATCTTTTACATTCTCTTCTATTTTTATTTGAGAATAACTAAAAAAAGGGATTAAAAGCATTAATTGTATTAAATTTTTAATTATTGTTTTTTTGTTTACTTGTGCTAAAATAAATATTATTGAGTATTGATTATTTTTAAAAATTTATAAATATATCTTTTTAAAGACAAAACCTCTTTATTTTTTTCATATATTTTATTTAAGGTAAATAATCTCACATCAATTCCGTTTGGATGTAAATCACAAGATAGGCATATATCGTATGTACTTGGATTAGTATCCATAATTGTTGTATTTATAATCCCTGAATTAATTACAGTCTTAAAATTCTCAATTATCTTAAAATTAAAATAACCGATTACATTTTTGTTCAACTCATCACCTGAAACTTTTAATAAATCGTCGCAAATAGTTTCGTAAGGTATACTTTGGTATTTTCTTGCATTAAGATATTTAGAGTAGCATTTAAGTATACCATCAATATTAAAACCCGAATAATCAATATAAGTTAATGGCATCATATTGTTTATCACTCCTATAATTTTAGAAACATCAAAACTTTTAATTTCCAATTCTCTCCCATCAACTAAAACACCATATATTTTTTTATCACTACTATTAAAATCGCTAACAATCATTTCAAAGAAGCTATTCAAAATAGCACTTATAGGGAGATTATATTTTACAGCAAACTTTTTAATTTTTTCAAAATCATCTCCTGAAATAAATGTATTCTGAATCATTACAGGTTCTGACACACAATCCATAATATTTATGGCACTATTAGTCATTGGTACTTTTTTTAATGTTTCAACCCAGTACTTTCTTTCTTCAAGCCCCTTTTTAGACGCTAAAAACTCTTTTTGATGACTAATAATAGTAAATGGATGATAGTAATTTATGTCTTTTTTATTACCTTGAAAAAAAATCATTAATTCATTATGAATTACATTACTTGAATATCCATCCGAAATCGAATATGGAATTGACACATAAATTTTTGCTTTATTACTTATCTTATCCATTACTACAAAAACTCTAATAAGTTCTGCATAAAGTAAATCACTAGATTCATAAATAAATGATTGCCCGATTTGTTCGAGCTCATCATAATTTTTTAAAGATGCATCTTGAACAAGTAATTTAAATTTTATCTCATCAGCCGAAATATAACGTTGAAATATTTGACCATTGAATTCCTCATATTTTAATGTTAAAATTGGAAATTGCGAAAGAAATAATCTAAACTCTCTTTCAAATATTTCTTCACTAAAATCCAACATTTCGAAATTAAATATTGATTTTAAATGTGGCAGCTTAAAAAAGCGATATTGATTTGGAGAAAGTGATATTACATCACCATATTTCCATTCTTTAAGATAATTATTCTCTTCTAGTACAACTTCACTTTCAAGATCTTGATCAATTAAAAATGTTTCTTCTATTGATTCTGATTGCGTTTCACTATTAGATTTGTATTTGATAAATTCGGCCAGATCTTCAATAACAGGATAATTTAAGAACTCCTCAACCGATATTGTATAGCCTAATTGTTTTAATCGGGAAACTAATTGAATAATTATAATTGAATGAACACCCAAGTTATAAAGATTGTCTCTCACACTAACTTGATTGTGTTTTAAAACATCTGACAAGACTGAAACTAAAATCTCTTCTTCTTTAGTTCTTGCAGCTACAAACTCTTCCTTGATTAAATCTTCATCTTTCAGATTAGGCAATACTTTTCGGTCAATCTTACCGTTGATGGTTAATGGAATCAATTCCAATTGTATGTAATAACTAGGAAGCATGTACTCCGGTAAAACTTTACTCAGGCTATTTTGCAGCTCTTTTTTATCAATATCATGCTCTGAAACATAATAAGCCACAATATACTTTTCTTTTTCTTTTTCTTTTACAATTACTACGGATTGACTAATAAAGTCCTGATTAGAAATTAACTCCTCTATTTCGCCTAACTCTATTCGATATCCTCGTATTTTAACCTGATCATCGATCCTTCCATGATACTCTATATTACCATCCGGTAACCATCTCCCCAAATCCCCTGTCTTGTAGATCCGCTCTCCTTCTACAAATGGATTAGAGATGAATTTTTCTGATGTTAACTCCGGTTGATTCAAATAGCCCCGAGCCAATCCAGAACCTCCTATATGAATCTCCCCTATAACACCTTCTGACTGTAAATTGTTGAAATTATCCAAAATATAAATTGATGTATTTGATATTGGAGTACCAATTGGTATAATCAAAGAATTTAATTTACTTCCCTTTTCTACCTTTAATATCGTTCCACAGATACTTGTCTCCGTTGGCCCATAAGCATTGTAATAAGTTCCAAATTTTAAATATTCTGAAACCTTATCATACACAGCCGATTCCCCAGCAGTAATCAAGACCTTTAAGCCTTGAAGACTGTCAACATTCAACAACTTCAAATAGGCTGGTGGCAGTGTTGCGATTTCTATATTGTTATCCTTAATATAGCTTTCGAAGAGTTTTATATCCTTACGAACATTCTCATTTATTACATATAGACTACCTCCTGATAAAAGAGTAATAAAAACCTCCCAAATAGAGGCATCAAAAGAAAAGGATGCAAATTGTAAACTGTTTTTATAACTTTTGAAAAGTTGAACTTGAGACAATACCGTATTTAAAACACCTGAATGCTCAATCATTACCCCTTTTGGATTTCCTGTTGAACCCGATGTATAGATAATATAGGCTAAATCACTCGTTTTTAGATCACTTTTTAAGCTCTGAAAATCTGATGAAGGCAAAAACTCAACATCAATAGAAAATACATTGCCTTCGTAAAAATCCAACTCTAATATGAAAGAAGTCTCCGTTATCAAAAGCTTCAATCGGGTATCTTCTGCCATAAATGCTTTACGCTTACTTGGTAGTTCCTGATCAATTGGTACATAAACTCCTCCTGATTTCATAATACCCAGAATAGAAATAATATACCATTCGCTTCTATTTAACTGAACACCTACCATATCTCCTTTCTCTATACCATAGTCGTTTTGTAGGCTATAAGAAAGTTGATTAGATAAATCATTAAGCTCTTTGTAACTAAGTTCTCTATCCTCAAAAATTACTGCAATAGCATCTGGTGTTTTCTCAACCTGATTCTCAAATAAATCAATAACAGTTTTATCTTTTGGATTGTCAACCTTGGTATCATTAAATTCTAATAATAATTGTCCCTTCTCTTCTCCTGACAAATAATTTATATTGTTTATGTTTTCGTTTGGATTGTTTATTATTTCTGAGAAAAGATATTTGTAATTCAACATAAATCTCCTAATCATCTGCTCATCATAAACATCCCTATTATAGTTTACATTAAAAGACATAAAATCTCCAACTTCTTGAAAATGAAATTCTATATCATTTTTACAATTCCCATAACTACCACTTTCAATTTTATGACAATCAGCATCACAAATTATTCCATTATCACCTGAAGTTATATTATGAAATGTAACTGAGATATCGAAAAGAGGACTTCTGCTAACATCCCTAGCTATTTTTAAGTTGCCAACCAGTTTTTCAAACGGATAATCCTGATATTTAAATGCAGAAAAAATATTTTGTTTCACCTTTTTAAAAAAGGTTAAAAAACTATCTTCTGCTTCCAATTGATTTCGTAGCGCTAATATTTTAATATAAAACCCAATCTGGTTTTTTAATTCTAAATCTGTTCTATCAACAATTGGAAAACCAATTATTATATCACGTTCAGAAGTGTATTTATATATTAGTATTTTTAGCACTGCAACAACTCCCATAAATAAACTTCCTCCTTCAGATTGCACCATTTTTTTTAAACGTTGCACCTCCATAGAAGGAATATAACTAAGGAGATAGTGTCCATTGTAAGTCTTTAATTTAGGTCTTACATGATAACTTGGCAAATTTAAGGCAGGTAATTTCCCAGAGAAACTTTCTAGCCAAAATTCTTTATGCGCTTGCATTTTACCTGTCTCAAATTGATTATATTCCCATGCAGCATAATCTTTATACTGGATACGTAGCTCTGGCAAATCTGAATTGGTATTTGATTCGTATGCTTGATAAAAGGAAAGAACTTCCTTATTCAAAACCTCCATTGACCATCCATCACCAATTATATGATGCAAATTAAAATAGAGGACATAACAATCATCAGAAGTCTGTAAAAGACTAACTCTTAATAATGGCCCTTTTGCTAAATCAAAAGGCTTTATTGAATCCTGCCCAATAAAATTAGTAATTCTCGTATCTTCTTCATTACGAAAATCTTGAAAATCAATTTTAAATCCTAATTCACTTCTATCCAGTACAACTTGTTTTATCTCTCCTGCAAGATCTTGTTTAAATACCGTTCTTAATATTTCATGCCTATCAATTACTGATTCTATTGCTTTTTCCAAGAAAGAAACATTATAAATGCCTTCTAATTTATTACTTGAAGGCATATTATAGGCTATTGAAGCACTCTCAGATTGACTTACGATCCATAAACTTCTTTGAGCAGAAGACACTACGTAACTTTCAGATTTTTCAACTAACTGGAGTCTCGGAATTGATTCCTCCTTATACGTTTTTAAATAGTCTATTATACCCTCTTTCTGTTCTTTAATTTCTTGCACTAAATTGGAAGAAATTTTTCCCTTATAGGATATAATTTCTAAATCATTTTCTCCGTTTAGTACTAAATTTATATTTTGGGCTCTTAACTCTGTAAGTAAATCTTTAACCAATTTTATCATTTTCTAATATACTTTTAACTAATATTCAATAGTTTTTTCTCCAAATAAACGTTCAGCATCAATTCCCCTTTTAATACATTCATTAACAAGTTTATTAGATTCTATAATAGGCCTAGATTCATCAGTGTATTTTATTGAGCTTATAAATTGTAGCCATGGTTCCAGTCCCATAGCATAAACAAATACATTTTTAGGGTTGAAAATGTCAATTAGAGATATTCCTTGTTCAAAATTACATCCTGCTAAACGGCGTGATATGTCTTTATCTCTTTCTAATTTTTCGCTCATTATAGGTCCATAAAGCCAAGATAACGGTGCTCCATCACATTCCATGCCTAAGAAGAGAATATCAGCATTTCCAATTATTTTCTTAACTTTTTCATATATTCTAGGTTCAATATTACACGAATCAGCAAGAAATAAAATTCTTAGATTATTATGAAGTTCTATATTAAAACATAATTTGCTTCTCACATCAATATCCGAATGCTCTCCTAAAAATGGCAAACCTGTTATTATACAACCTTCCAATTCTAAAGATTCCATTTCATCCAACTGAATTACATTGTTGAATCCAATTGCATTAAACATTAATTTTAGACTAGGATCTTGCAAATTTCCTTTACCACTACTAGGCACTATAATATTATTTATACGATGTCTTAATTGTAGTAATGTTTCAAGTAATACATGATCCTGATGGTTGTGTGTAATTATGACATAATCTATTTGTTCTGGCAAGTCATTGATTGTATATCTATTTACCTCTTTCTCATAACCATCATAACTAATTACTGGATCAACTAAAATTGATATTTCACTTGTTTCAACTAAAACACAGGCATGTCCAAAATATCTGGTTCTAACTCCATTTCCATTATAGTTTTTGAATTCTACTGGAGCCTCTTTGGTGAAAAAATTTTGAAATAATTCTTCCTGATTAGGAGTAATTCCTAAAAGATTTTTTATCTTATTGTACTCAGAAGGAACTTTTTTCATTTTGAACAATTCATCTATTACTTCTGATTTGAATGGGATATCTAAATGTATTAAATGGTTGTCATTAAGTCTTGGTGTACTCAATACAAAGGACCTCGAATCATCAGCCTCTACTAACTGCAGAGAAATAGACTGAGTCGTTTCATCATAATATTTACTTTTATATAATAAAAATTCGAAAAATCTAAAATTTGGTTGATTATTTAAATCATAGTACAACTCAACAAATCCTTTTAAAGTTTCAGGAACTTTCTCATATAATGAATCTAAAGAATAACCTTTTGCTTCATTTTGTAGCAATTTATTTAATTCAAAAATTGCTTCTCCAAATTCGAGTAAATCCGAACGTTTGTTTAGTGTACTATCATATAATGCTTTAATATCTTCAACTCGACCTCCTTCGTAATCAATAAATGGTCCTCCTAACATTTTAGGGTTTTTTATTGCTGCTGCATGTATTTTAGGATTTTTAATATATGAATCCATAATTTTTAAATGTCTATCTTTTATATTCATTGCTGCTGTCGCAGGAGATACTAAATGAGACCATGCATACCATCTATCTATTAAAGCTTCAATAGCTACATTTAATTTTAAATAATACAATTCTTTTTTTGTGTCCATCGCTTCTTTTAATTTTAAGTTATTTTTTTAGTTACCATTTAAACTTTATTTTTTATAAAATTTAAACTCTAAGCCTAATCGAAATTGACTATACTTATGTATAATATTTTAGTAAGAGCATTAAATTATTACTCTCTTTTATATAATTATTTTATCTTCAATATCATCATTTGACACATCCTCTTTATACCAAATCTGATTTGCAATCTCTTGTGCAAAAATTTTAATAGTAGTGTATTTAAATACTTTTTCCATGTCTATGTTAATGTTAAATACTTTTTTAATCTGAGCAATAATTTTTATAACCTTAATACTCTGCCCTCCTAATTCAAAAAAATCATCCGTAATACCAACTTTTTCTATGCCTAATACTTCCTCCCAAATTAATACTAATTTTGCTTCTATGTCACTACTTGGAGCTACATATTCTTTTCTTATTAAATCGTCTCCTGTTACATTTGGAAGAGCTTTTCGATCAACCTTACCGTTAGCTGTTAAAGGAATACTTTCAAGTTCTATATAAAAACTTGGAATCATGTATTCTGGAAGTTTTTCTTGTAGATAACTACGAATCGTTGATTTATCTATTATTGTGTTTGCTACAAAATAAGCAATCAGGTTCTTCTCCCCATTAATATCTTTAGCCTCTACTATAACATCAAGCAATTCTTTAGAGTATCGCAACAAAACAGCCTCAATTTCCTCTAACTCTATCCTAAATCCTCTAATTTTTACTTGATTATCTTTTCTGCCCATAAACTCTACAGTACCATCTGGTAACCACCTACCTAAATCTCCTGTGTCATACATTCTTTCCCCTTCAATAAAAGGATTTGCAATAAACTTCTCTTCCGTAAGCTCTGGTTTATTTAGATATCCTTTTGAGACTCCAATTCCAGATATGAATATTTTCCCACTCACTCCTATTGGCGACGGCTCAAATGATTTACTCAATATATAAATTTGAGTGTTTGAGATTGGATTCCCAATAATAGAGCCAGACATTGACCCTTTATTACCAGTCAAATATTGATTTACTGTAGTAAATACTGTGCTTTCAGTTGGACCATATAAAATATTAATTCTTGCATTAGAAAACACTTGGTTTATTTTTCTTAATGTTTCAGTAGGCACTTTATCTCCTCCTACAAAAACTTCTTCAATATGAGAAGCTATTTCTTTATCATTTGACGATATAATATTATCTGTTATTTGATTCATTAAAGCTGGAACGGCATGAAATGCATTATTTACCTTCAATTGCTTTTTTAAATTATCAATATCTTTAATATCATTATTATCTAATAATGTCGCTTGGCCGCCAGATAATAACGGTAAAAAAAGTTCGAATAACGAAATGTCAAAACTACTATTAGCCAATAAAGGCATATTTATATTATTTTTCATATTTAAAATATAAGGTTTGAATTTAATATTTGCTTTTTATCAAAAATACTTTTGATATTTTTCATCAAATCAATTTGGTTTTGTGGCATTACTATATTTAAATACGAATTATATAAACTTCCTACGCCATGCTCACCAGACAAGGTTCCTCCCAATTGATTTACTTTATTAAAAATTTGATTAAAACACAATTCAATATTTTTTTCCCACTCAAGCCCATTGGACGTATTATTGAAAATATTTATATGATAATTGCCATCTCCAATATGACCGACTACTATATACTCAAAATTATATTTTGAACAGGCTATCACTATTTCATTATAAATTTCAGAAGAACTGGATCGAGGCACTACAATATCAATATCTTTAAAAGTCGAATAATTGATACAAGCCAAACCTATTTTTTTTCGATAAGCCCATAACTTATCCATTTCATTCTTGGTATCGGCAAATAAAACATCTTCTTCATCAATGTAATCAGAAATAAAGTCTGCAATAATTCCTATTTGATTATCAGAATCTATTTCATATTCGATCCATAATAATCCTTCAATATTATCACCAAATTCTTTTTTATTATTTAAAAAATCAGATACTAATTCGTAACCCTTCTTATCTAAAAACTCTATACATGAAGCACTAAAACCTTGATAGAAAAACTCATTTGTAAACTCAAATAATCGTTGCAAAGATTTAAAAGGAATTAGAAACAATACTTCTTTTTTAGGTATCTCTAATTTAAGCACTGCTTTTGTTATAATACCTAATGTACCTTCACTGCCAATAAACAATTGGGTTAAATTATAACCAGTCGCATTCTTACTAACATTTTTACCTGTCCATAATATTTGACCGTCTGCAAGAACAACTTCTAAATTTAAAACCGAATTCTTAATATTTCCATATTTAAGAGATTTTGGACTGCCACTTGAAATTGCAATATTTCCTCCTATAAAACTTTGAGATGCACTACTCATATTTTGTGGAAAACATAATCCGTGTTTTGAGACCTCTTCTTTTAAAGTCTCTGTTATTACTCCTGATTCTAAAGTTACTGTTCTATTAATTTTATTAATTTCTATAATGTTATTTAATCTTTCCATCGACAAGACGAAATCGTTCCCACGGGGAATACTACCTCCACTTACACTACTTCCTCCACCTCTAATAGTGATTTTAATATCATTCTTATAACAATATTTCAATATCTCAGACACCTCTTCAGTGTTTTTAGGCAATATCACACCCAAAGGATGAATGCATTCATTTGAAGTAATATCAAAAGAATAATTATACATTTTGTCTAATTGCGTTATTAGATATTTTTCTCCAACGATAGATATTATATCTTGAATTATTTTATTACTATAGTTCATCTATTAGTTATTTGCTAAATTTATTTCACTCTCCATAGCCTCAAATAATGTACGAATATTATCTAATCCAAAACCTTCATATTTATTTACTCGCTGTATAATTTCATAGAAAAAAGTAGATCTATCCCCTATTGGTGTTGTAAATATTTGAAAGAGCAATGAATCTTCCATTACATCACAAATCACTCCATGTTTTTTAAGCAATTCAACATCTAAATTAGCATACTTTTCCTTTAAACTAGTATAATAAGAATTTGGATATGAAGTAAATTTCACCCCGTTTTTCCTTAATAATTCAACAGTCTTAAATATATTAGACGATTCAAACGCTATGTGTTGAATTCCAGAGCCATAATTTTCATCAATAAACAATTGCACTTGAGTTTTTTTATTTATATCTGGCTCTACTAAAACATTATTTACTTGTTTATTCCCACTTTGAAGAACTTTTAAAAATATTCCTATTTTTTCCTCATGATTCGACTGTCTTTCATCAAAACATTTAACTGTCTTAGATTTAAAAATATTATTGAAATACTCTTCCCATAACTTTATTTCATTAATTCTCAATGCACAAGCAATATGATCTATATTTAACAATTCCGAATCTTCTTCATTAACAAACCATTCGCCTTCAATATTTTCATAACCTGGTATAAAATCACCTTTGTAGTCTTTATAATCAATTAAAACAATTTCATTATCATCAAATATTTTTATAGATGCCATTTCAACACTTCCTTCACCATTAGAGATAATTTGAGGAAAACTTATCGGAATAGCACCTTTTTCTAGTGCATTATTAAAATATTGTTCTACATCTTGCACTTTTACTCCTATTTTTTTTATTCCATTTCCATGTAAGTCTACAAAAGAAACTATTTTATACGAACTAGGTTGTGATGCAGAAGTAATAACTAATTTTATATTATTCTTTACAATGTAATATGAACATTTATCAGGGCATCCAGTTTCTGGACCACTATATGCAACTACTCTAAACCCTAAAGCTTTAACGTGCCAGTAAACAACCATTTTCGCCATACCAACATAATATTCCACAAAATCATAACCAATATCTAAAAAATCTGACTCTATTAATTTATTTTTGACTTTCATTTTTCTTTGTTTATTTTAAATTTTAAATATTCAGATAAGTTACAAATTGCTGTATCTATTTTCTCGATTTCAACATAACTATAAGCTAATCTGATCTCATTTTCACCACCTTCACTTAAATAGAAAAAAGACATGGGAGTGCAAATAACATTGAACCTTTTTGCACATTCAATTACATCTTCTTTCAAAATTTTTATTGGTAGCTTTAGAGTTAGAAAAAATCCTCCTTTAGGTTTATTCCAGATGATTTTTCTAGACCAATCTTCGTCATTTTGAATAAAATATTTATCCAATGCCTGAAGAACTAGGGCTCTTCTTAAAAATAAATTTTTTAATTTTTTATCATTATAATTTTGAAGACTAAATTTATTTTCAATCAAAATTCCTGCAAATGCAATTTGTGTTAAGGATGGTGTATTAACAGTCGTATATCCTTTAACCTTAGCCATTAAATCACTAATAATGAAACCATTAATTACTTGATCTGCCACCATAATACCAATTCTAAGTGCTGGATAAATTATTTTCGATAATGAATGGAGATAAATAACACGTTTCATCTCATCTAATGATTTTAAAGTCGGTTTTTTTTCTCCTTCTAAAATAAAATCACCGTAAGCATTATCTTCTAATATATAGAAGTCATGCTCTTCTGCCATCTTTAAAAGTTTTAGTCTATTTTCTATTGACATACTTACCCCTGTAGGATTTTGAAAATCAGGAGTAACATATACAATTTTGACTTTTTTACCATTGGACTCAACTTGTGTAATTTTTTGTCTTAAACTATCTAAACATATTCCATCCGATTTTACATCAACTGGTTCCAACTTATATCCCTCTAATAATGAATAATGAGTTAATCCTATATATGCCGGATTTTCTACAACTATGATATCGTTTTCTTTATCACATAAAGTCATTACCGCAATTAATAAGCTTTCTTGCGTTCCAACATTGATAAGTATACTTTCAGGATTCGCTTTAATTGTGTATTCTTTTTCTAAATATTTAGAAACAAAATCATTAATAATTCCTTTAGCCTTATTATACTGTCCTAAATCATTTATATCATTCAGCAGATTATTATTCGAAACATATTTTAAATAAATATCAATATATTTAGATATATCCGCAAAGTCAAAAAAATTCCGATCTGGTCTACCTGAAGCCAGAGATAATGCATTGGGGTAATTTAGCTGAATTTCATTCAGAAACCCCATGACATCTTCTTTCAAATTCTCAAGCATTGGATTTAAAGTACTAATCATTCTCAACATCAATAAATTTGTTTAATATATTAAAACAAAATCCCGCAATATTCCTATGCTCTACCATCACTCCCTTAGGATTCCCTGTCGTTCCAGATGTATAGATAATATATGCTAAATCATTTGGAGAATTAATTTTTGCTATGTTTTCTTTCCCATACTTGTCTTGAACAGCTTTAAATTGTTTTAATTCAAGTTCATCGATAACAACTTTGCAATTACTATCTTTCTCAATGTAATTTATTCTTTCTTGAGGATAGCTAATATCTATTGGAACATATGCTGCTCCTGATTTGATTATTCCTAAAATAGCAATAATCAAATCCTCATTCCTTTCTAACTTAATTCCAATTAAATCATCAGGAGCAACCAAATAATTCTCTCTGAGGTAGGATCCTAACTGATTTGTCTTTTCGTTAAGTTCATTGTATGTTAATTTTACATCTTTGAATACTATAGCAATATTATCTGGTGTTTTTTCAACTTGTTCTTCAAATAAATCTATTATTGTTTTATTCTTAGGATAATCAACTTTTGTATCGTTAAATTCAACTATTAATTGATTCCTCTCTTCACTGCTTATTAAGTCAATCATAATATATTTTTTTCAGGTTCATTTATTAATTTGGTCATTAAATTTTCAAAATGGGTAAAGATTCTTTCTATAAAATACGAATCATAAATATCTGTATTGTATATAAGTCTTAAAGATAAATTTTTTGGTGTCTCATAGAATTCAAACAAAATATCAAATAATGAAATCGTCAACTCCAACTCATTGGGTTCTATATAAACTCCTGTTAAGTATTCTTTATTATTAAGATTTATCATTTCTACCTGACTCTTTAAATGAACAAAAACATCAAACAGTACCGATCTGCTTAAATCTCTTTTTAAATTTAATTTATCTATTAATGAATCGAAAGGATAGATTTGATGTTCATAAGCATTTAATAAGATTTCTTTTTGTTTCATTATAAAATCTAGGAAAGAATCTCCTTCCTCAAATTTCGTGCGAATAGCTAATGTATTCATATACAAGCCTATTTGATTTTCTAAATCAGGATGTTCTCTTCCTGCTATACCTGTTCCAATTATAATATCATCTTGATCGGTATAAAAATGTAACAAAATATTTATACCTGCCATTAAAGTCATAAATAATGTAATCCCTTGCTCGTTTGAAAATGTTTTCAACATCTCTAGAAATTCTTCTGAAAATTGATGATTGAAAGTAGCTCCGTTATGAGTTTTAATTGATGGTCGTGTTTTAAAACTTGGCAAATCTAATACAGGTAATTCTACCGCAAATTGATTTAACCAATACTTCTCTGACAACAGAAGTTTTTCTTGTTGCGTATCTTCATTGAGCCATACTGCATAATCTTTATACTGTATTTTTAAATCAGGTAAATTTATTTTCTGATTATTAATTAAAGCATTGTAAATTCTCATCGCTTCTGAGGTTAATAATTTCATAGACCATCCATCTCCAATAATATGATGGATAGATAAATAAAACAAAATAGATTCTTGCTCTAATTTAATTATAGTAGCATGCAGTAATGGCCCTTTTCCTAAATCAAAGGTTTCAACATCTTTCATTTTCAAATAATCTAGAGCTTTATCCTCTTTATTTTCTAAAAAACTGTAATCTAATTTTAAAATCGTAAAGTTTACTTGATCTTGAGGCATAATATACTGCCTAATATCTCCTTCTTTATTAATTTTAAAAAAAGTCCTTAATATCTCATGACGATGAATTAATAATCTAAATGCTTCCTCAAATTTTGGCACGTCAATATATCCTTTAAAATTAATTGATGTTGACATTCTATGAGTTTTAGTTTTATCAAACTGATTCATAATCCACATCGTATTTTGTGAAGGTGTTAATGGATATGAATCTGATTCGGGAGCTGTTGGAATAGTAACATAACTCGAATTTGCAAGCAGTTTGATCAATCCTTCAATCGTAGGATTATAAAATAAATCCCTAAATGAAATGCTTTTACCTAATATTTTATAAGTTCTATTAATTACTTGTGCCACAATAAGACTATGTCCACCTAATTCGAATAAATTATCGGTAATACCTATTTTTTCGATTGCTAACACTTCCTGCCATATTACTGCTAAACTTTCTTCCGTTTTATTTCTTGGTGCCACATATTCATTTCTGATAAGATCTTTGCCATCTACACTCGGTAATGCTTTTCGATCTATTTTTCCATTGGGCGTTAAGGGTAATTCTTCTAATGCTACATAAAAACTAGGAACCATATAATCAGGAAGCTTGGTTTCTAGAAAACTTCGTAATTGTGATTTGTCTATAATTAAAGTAGAAACAAAATAAGCAACCAATACTTTATCGTTGTTGATTTCTTTTACTTCAACAACAACTTGTTTTAAAACATTAGAGAACTGCAGAATTGTATTTTCTATTTCTCCCAACTCTATCCTGAATCCTCTAATCTTAACCTGATGGTCTTTTCTGCCTAAAAATTCTATCTCTCCATTAGGCAGCCATCTCGCTAAATCACCTGTGTCATACATTTTAGAGCCTTCTATAAATGGATTTGAAATGAACTTTTCAGCTGTTAATTCAGGCTTGTTTAAGTAACCTCTTGCAACTCCTGATCCAGACACGTAGATCTTACCAGAAACTCCCATTGGCAACAATTGCAATGATTCATCTAGTATGTAAATCTGAGTATTCGAAATAGGTTTGCCTATGGTTATTTGAGTATTCTCAGATATTTTTTTCACAATACAACCGACTGTACTCTCTGTCGGACCATATTCGTTGTAGATATTAGTTTCATTACTCTGTTTAAAAATTTCATCTACTTGTCTCTTTACCAAAGATTCTCCTCCAACTATAATTTTTTTAAGGGCTATTCCTTTTAAATCTAAAACCTTTAATAACTCCAAATGAGATGGAGTTAATTTTATTATATCCAAAGTATTCGAATCTAATGTATAATCAAGTAAAACTTCATGTGCGTTCAAATTATTTTCAAACACCTTAATCTTATTCCCTCTGATTAATGGTAAAAAAATACTTGTGATGGTCAAATCAAAAGATAATGAACTAAACAAACCAAAACTTCCATGTCCTTCTTTTTCAAAATAAAAGTTAGAACACCAATTTATATAGTTACACAAGCTTCTATTCTCAATCATAACCCCTTTAGGGTTCCCAGTTGTTCCAGAGGTATAAATCACATATGCCAAATCAGAAGCTCTATTGATCTTCTCTATATTCTCCTTGGAATACATATCCTGAACAGCTACAAATAAATCTAAAAAAGATTTATCTATGACAATCTTACTATTACTGTCATTCTCTATATAGGCAATCCTTTCTTTAGGATAAGCAGGATCAATTGGAACATATGCTGCTCCTGATTTTAATATCCCTAAAATAGTAATGATCATATCCTCACTTCTATCCAATTTTATTCCTACTAGATCATCAGGCTCAATTGCGTAATTTTCACGTAAACATCCCGCCAATTGATTCGCCTTACTATTAAGCTCTTCATATGTAAGCTCTGTATTCTTGTAGACAACTGCAATATTATCTGGAGTTTTGGCAACTTGCTCCTCAAATAAATCTATTATCATCTTATCCTGAGGATAATCAACTTTTGTATCGTTGAATTCTACCAAAAGCTGCTGCCTCTCCTGTTCTGTTAAGTAATCAATTTCTTGAATTTTTCTTTCAGGGTTTTTTATTAATTCTTGTAACAGATTTTCAAAATGAACAAACATTCTTTGTATTAGATATTTGTCATAAATATCTGTATTGTATTCTATAACGAGGCCCAGTCCTTCAGTCTCAACAAAGGTAAAGCCAACATCAAATTGAGACTTTTTTCTGGAAAAATTATATCCACTTACTTCAAGACCTATGAGTTCCTCACTATTGAGATTGTTTAACTGACTCCGATTTTGTAAAACAACTAAAACATCAAATAAAGCCGAACGGCTCATATCCCTTTTCAAATTCAACTTACCGACTAATTCATCAAAAGGATAATTTTGATGGTCGTAAGCTGCTAATAAATTCTCTTTTTGACTGTTTATTAGATCCGAAAAGGTACCTCCTCTCTTGATACTAGTTCGGATTGCCAATTTATTAAGATATAAACCAAGTTGATTTTCTAAATCAGGATGTTCCCTACCTGCTATTGGTGTTCCAAGTATAATATCATCCTGACCTGTGTATCTATACAATAATCCATTAATTCCCGCCATCAAGGTCATAAACAAGGTAACATCATGGTCTTTTGAAAAAGATTTTAACTTATCAAGAAATGCTTTCGGGAATTGATAAGGAAGGCTATCACCATTATAGGTTTTGATTAATGGTCGTGCCTTTGAACTCGGCAAGTCTAATACCGGTAGTTCTCCTTCGAATTGTTGCAGCCAGTACTGTTCAGATTTCTGATTCTTCTGATGCTGTTCTGATGTATTAAGCCAAACTGCATAATCTTTGTATTGGATACTTAGTTCGGGTAGATCTATTGTTCGTCCTGCAATTAAATTGTTGTATGTTTTTACGACTTCTGATATCAATAACCTTATTGACCATCCATCGCTAATAATATGGTGTAGGGATAAGAAAAAAACATATTCTTCTTCTTTTAATTTGATTAGCGAATTTCTAACAAGAGGTGCTTGCTCTAAATCAAAGGGTATGTTGTTTATTTCTTCTAAATAATGAGTAGTTTCATCTTCTGGATTCTCTTTTATGCTAAAATCTTTCGTTACTATCTTGAAGTCAACTTGTTCAGAAGGTAAAATATATTGTTGGATTTCCCCTTCTTCATTGGATTTAAAATAGGTTCTTAAAATTTCGTGACGATGAATTAATAATTTGAAGGATTCGTCAAATTTATTAAAATCAACGACCCCTGTAAGTTTGACAGCAGCTGGCATATTATAAGCCAAAGAACCTCCTTGTAATTGACTCATTATCCAGAATCTGTTTTGTGAAGCTGTCAATGGATAGCTGAGCGCCTGGGTTGCTTTGGGTATGGGTAGATATTCATTTTCTTTTAATTGTTTGCTTAATTCTTTAATGGTTGGATTAGCAAAAAACACTTGAAAAGAAATTGTTTTTCCTAGTTGCTTATAAACTCTATTAACGACCTGAACCAAAATTAAACTATGACCACCTAACTCAAAGAAATTATCGGTTATACCTATTTTTTCGATTGCTAACACTTCATTCCATATAGCAACTAAACTTTCTTCTGTTTCATTTCTTGGAGCCACGTATTCTTTTCTGATAAGATCTTCTCCATCTACACTCGGTAATGCTTTCCTATCTATTTTTCCATTGGGTGTTAAGGGTAATTCTTCTAATTCCACATAAAAACTAGGAATCATATAATCAGGAAGCTTAGTTTCTATAAAACTTCGTAACTGTGATTTGTCTATAATTAAAGTAGAAACAAAATAAGCAACCAATACTTTATCGTTGTTGATTTCTTTTACTTCAACAACAACTTGTTTTAAAAAATCAGAGAACTGCAGAATTGTATTTTCTATTTCTCCCAACTCTGTTCTGAATCCTCTAATCTTAACCTGATCTTTCCTGCCTAAAAATTCTATATTACCATCAGGCAACCATCTGCCCAAATCACCCGTATCATACATTTTTTGGCCTTCTTCAAAAGGATTTTTCAAGAACTTCTCTTTCGTCAATTCGGGTTGGTTCAAATAACCAGATGACAAACTTAATCCCGATATATAAATTTTCCCTGGCACTCCTATAGGTAATAAAATTAAATTCTCATCTAAAATGTAAACCTTTGTGTTCGAAATTGGAGTGCCAATAGGTATCTCTTTTATACTTGAATCTATAAGTAAAACAGAACTACTATTTTTATTTTCTTCGATGATTTCAACTTGTTCATCTAAAATCGATTTAAGGTCTTCCTCGGTCGTAAATGGATTCATAAAAACTGTTCTCAGCCAAACCTTTTTTATAATATCTCTTTTTCTTTTAAGTTTCGTATAAGAAACAAATGAATTTCCGTTTTGAAATTGAGTGCTCTGAATTTTTTCATTAATTTCATTAATTTCCATTTCATCTGATTCTGAAATTTCTCCTTGAATTAATTTCTGCCTTAAACTAACGGGGATGTAACGGTATAATAAAATATTTAACTCCGGTTTTTTGTAAACTTGGAATTCAGGTCTTTCAAATAAAAGATCATAAAATAATTCTGCTCTTCTTATATTATCATCTAAAATTTCTTCATAGCCTTTCTTTCCAACAATTTTTATTGCACCATGTAAAAGCAATGTTGAAAATGACCTGGTCCCTTCGATAGTATATTTACCCAAATCATTACTGCCTTTCCTTGCCTGATAATCCGAATTATTTTCTGAAAATTTTCCAAATTCAGGATTGTTAAAAAGTAACATACTATTACCAATTGGAACGTATAATTGCTTATGCCCACAAATAGTAACTGTATCAGCTTTCTCGATTCCTTTAATTTTTTTGGACACAGTATCTGAAAACACAAATGCTCCACCAAATGCAGCGTCGACATGAAAATGTATTTCATATTTATGAGCAATTTCAGCAAGTAAACTCAAATCATCGATCTCACCAGACTCAGTAGCTCCAGCTACACCAATAATAGCAAGAATTAAAATATTTTGATCTTGAAGACTTTCAATTTCCTCGATCATTTCAGCTTTGTTTTGCTCTGAATTATCCGAACTCAATTCAAATTTGACAACTGAATTCATACCAAGCCCTAATATTTTTGCTGCTTTTTGAATACTATAATGGCAAAGTGAAGGAGCCAAAATAACAATATCAGAATAATTTGATTTTTGTAAAGCTTTTATCAAACCAATATTATTTATGCCTTCAGTTTCATTACCGTTTAATTTTTTTGAAAGTGCAAAACTAAGTGCCGTTATATTTGATAAAGTTCCTCCATTAGTGAATATCCCTAAGGATAAATTTGGATCATGTGTTGACTTAGAATAAAAATCATCGGAATTGTTAAAAATTAATTGATGAAAACACTTTATCACTTGTCTTTCAATGTGAATTCCAGCGCCAGCAGTTTCGTATTTAACAAGATTTAGGTTCTTTTTTGTAACATTTTCTTGTAAATATTGCATTATTGGAGGTACCGGACCTGTCATATGACCAATAAATTTTTTTGAATAAACATTAACTAAATTCGGATTTAATTGATTCGCTAAAAAATCATTATACTCTGAAAGTGAGACTGTTTTTTCTAAAATTGATTCTTCAAAATCGTCAGAACCAAGACATACATCATATATATTATTTGTTATAATCTTTTTCTCAAACACATCCTCAATCATTAGTTGATAATATTTTGAATCAACAGGTAGATTAGAAAACAATTTTGGAACAAATATATCTTCTTCAATATTTTTTACTAAAAGTTTTGAGGTATCATAGCATAACACATCAGCAGTCACTTCAGTTGATCCATAAATATTTAATAGTTTATGCTTTTTAAATATTTTATAAAATTGATGTACTAATGACATTGATAATTTTTCACCACTACTAGTCCAATATTTTAAATGAATCAACTGAATATTGTTTTCATCAATATATTCTAATATATTTTTCAATAACGTTGGAACCAATACAATTCTGGTTATCTTATCTTGGATCAGTTTTTCCAATAACACATTAAAATTTAGTAATGTTTCTTTACTGTAAATTACTGTTTTAATCCCTTTTAAAAGAGGTCCAAACAACTCCCATAAATGATCCACAAACCCAATAGATGTCGTAATGCATCCAACTTCGTTTCTCTCAAATGGAAATTTTTGCCACATCCAATTTAATCTATTATTTAAATTATCATTTGAAATCTTAACACCTTTTGGAAGGCCTGTACTACCAAAGGTATAAATACAACAAATTAAATTACTAGATTGATTAACATATTCAAGATTTTCATTAGAATAATCGTTACGAGTTTCTAAGAATTTAGATAACTCTTTATTGTCAACAATAATATTGGCATTACTATCGCTTTCAATATAAGCTATTCGTTCTTCTGGATAACTTGGATCTATCGGAATATAAGCCGCTCCTGATTTTAATACTCCTAAAAGAGCAATGATCATATACTCACTTCTATCTAGTTTTATTCCTACCAAATCATCAGGCTCAATTGCGTAATTATTACGTAAATATCCCGCCAATTGATTCGCCTTACCGTTAAGCTCTTTATACGTAAGCTCAGTATTTTTAAAGACAACTGCAATATCATCTGGTTTTTTTTCAACTTGTTCTTCAAATAAATCTATTATTGTTTTATTCTTAGGATAATCAACTTTTGTATCATTAAATTCTATTAATAATTGATAATTTTTTTCATTACTTATAAATTCTATCATTCTATACTAGTTTTAGGTTCATTTATAAATTTAGTCAGCAAATTCTCAAAATGTGGAAAGATCCTTTCAATCAAATACGAATCATAAATATCTGTGTTGTAAACAATCCTAAAAGATAAACCCCTTAAGGTCTCAGTGAATTCAAACTCAATATCAAATTTTGAAGTTTTCAATTCCAAACCATAGCCTTCAACTGTTAAACCTAGTAAAGATCCATTATCACTAACATTATGCATATCTACCTGACTTTGTAAAATAATTAAAACATCAAACAAAACAGATCTACTCCGATCTCTCTTTAAATTTAACTTATCAATTAATGAATCAAATGGATAAATTTGATGTTCATAAGCACCTAACAAGATTTCTTTTTGTTTCATTACAAAATTTAGAAAAGTATCCCCCTCCTCAAATTTCGTTCGAATAGCTAGTGTATTCATATACAAGCCTATTTGATTTTCTAAATCAGGATGTCCTCTTCCTGCTATAGGTGTTCCTATTATAATATCGTCTTGATTGGTATAGATATGTAACAAAATATTTATACCTGCCATTAAAGTCATAAATAAAGTAATCCCTTGCTCGTTTGAAAACATTTTCAAAATCTCTAGAAATTCTTTTGAAAATTCATGATTGAAACTAGCTCCATTATGAGTTTTAATTAATGGTCGTGTTTTAAAACTTGGTAAATCTAATACTGGTAATTCTCCAGTAAATTGTTTCAACCAATATTTCTCTGCTAAGATAAATTTTTCTTTTTGATTTTCTTCATTGAGCCATGCTGCATAATCTTTATACTGTAATTTTAAATCAGGCAAATTTATTTTCTGATTGTAAATTAAAGCATTGTAAATTTTCACCACTTCTGATCTCAATAATTCCATAGACCATCCATCTCCAATAATATGATGGATAGATAAATAAAACAAAATAGATTCTTGCTCTAATTTAATTATAGTAGAATGCAGTAATGGCCCCTTTCCTAAATCAAAGGTTTCAACATCTTTCATTTTCAAATAATCTAGAGCTTTATCCTCTTTATTTTCTAAAAAACTGTAATCTAATTTTAAAATCGTAAAGTTTATTTGATCTTGAGGCATAATATACTGCCTAATATCTCCTTCTTTATTAATTTTAAAAAAAGTCCTTAATATCTCATGACGATGAATTAACAATATAAATGCTTCCTCAAATTTGAGCACATCAATATATCCTTTAAATTTAATTAATGTTGACATATTATAAGTTGAAGAACTACTATCCGATTGATTTAAAATCCACATCCTATTTTGTGAAGCTGTTAATGGATATGATTCTGATTCTAATGCATTTGGAATGGCTACATATTCTGACTCTTGCAGATGAGTACATAAATCTTTTATGGTTGGATTTTCAAAAAATAATCCAAAATTTACTTTTCTACCAAGCTCTTTATTTATTCTATTAAATAATTGAAAAGCCAATAAACTATGTCCTCCTAATTCAAAAAAAGTATCGGTGATTCCTACTCTTTTAACTCCTAATACTTCTTGCCATATTTCCACCATTTTTTGCTCCGTTGCATTTCTTGGAGCTACATATTCTTTTTTAATTACATCCTCACCTGTCACACTTGGCAATGCCTTTCTGTCTACTTTCCCGTTTGAAGTTAATGGCATAGAATCTAGTTCTACATAAAAACTAGGAACCATATATTCTGGAAGATTTTTTACTAAATATCCTCTCAATTCTGATTTATCTATTTCTGCTTCTGAAACATAATAGGCTACAATGACTTTCTCATTGTTAATTTCTTTTACATCTACAACTACTTGTCTTATAGACTCTGAATATTGAAAAAGGGTTGATTGTATTTCTCCCAACTCAATTCTATATCCTCTTATCTTTACTTGATCGTCTATTCTTCCTAAATACTCAATGTTTCCATCGGGTAACCATCTACCTAAATCACCTGTTTTATAAATGCGTTCGCCTTCTTTGAATGGATTATCCACAAATTTCTCCACAGTCAATTCTGCTCGATTCAAATAACCTCGCGCTAAGCCTGAACCTCCTA
>NZ_JBLVPV010000018.1:0-77133 GCF_048286775.1 Flavobacterium glycogeni | reverse complement strand
GCATTTCCTGTAGCATCCAATTGAACTGTAATATCTTTTGTAGCAACAACTGCCGCAACTTTATCTTCAACCGTTACCGTCGCCGTTTGAGAAGAAATGTTTCCGTTTACATCAGTAGCGGTCAAAGTAACTGTGTTCGCTCCGACATTGGCGCAAGTAAATGAAGTTTTGTCTAATTCCAATAAATCAATTCCGCAAGCGTCAGTTGAACCATTGTCTACATCAGCAGCAACAATCGATGCATTTCCTGTAGCATCCAATTGAACTGTAATATCTTTTGTAGCAACAACTGCCGCAACTTTATCTTCAACCGTTACCGTCGCCGTTTGAGAAGAAATGTTTCCGTTTACATCAGTAGCGGTCAAAGTAACTGTGTTCGCTCCGACATTGGCGCAAGTAAATGAAGTTTTGTCTAATTCCAATAAATCAATTCCGCAAGCGTCAGTTGAACCATTGTCTACATCAGCAGCAACAATCGATGCATTTCCTGTAGTATTAAGTTGGACTGTAATATCTTTTGTAGCAACAACTACCGCAACTTTATCTTCAACTGTTACCGTCGCCGTTTGAGAAGAAACGTTTCCGTTTACATCAGTAGCGGTCAAAGTAACTGTGTTGGCTCCGACATTGGCGCAAGTAAATGAAGTTTTGTCCAGTTCCAATAAATCAATTCCGCAAGCATCAGTCAAACCATTGTCTACATCAGCAGGAGCAATTGTCGCATTTCCTGTAGCATCCAATTGAACTGTAATATCTTTTGTAGCAACAACTGCCGCAACTTTATCTTCAACCGTTACCGTCGCCGTTTGAGAAGAAACGTTTCCGTTTACATCAGTAGCGGTCAAAGTAACTGTGTTCGCTCCGACATTGGCACAAGTAAATGAAGTTTTGTCTAATTCCAATAAATCAATTCCGCAAGCGTCAGTCGAACCATTGTCTACATCAGCAGGAGCAATTGTCGCATTTCCTGTAGCATCCAATTGAACTGTAATATCTTTTGTAGCAACAACTGCCACAACTTTATCTTCAACCGTTACCGTCGCCGTTTGAGAAGAAACGTTTCCGTTTACATCAGTAGCGGTCAAAGTAACTGTGTTCGCTCCGACATTGGCGCAAGTAAATGAAGTTTTGTCTAATTCCAATAAATCAATTCCGCAAGCATCAGTTGAACCATTGTTTACGTCAGCGGGAGCAATTGTCGCATTTCCTGTAGCATCCAATTGAACTGTAATATCTTTTGTAGCAACAACTGCCGCAACTTTATCTTCAACCGTTACCGTCGCTGTTTGAGAAGAAACGTTTCCGTTTACATCAGTAGCGGTCAAAGTAACTGTATTCGCTCCGACATTGGCACAAGTAAATGAAGTTTTGTCTAATTCCAATAAATCAATTCCGCAAGCATCAGTCGAACCATTGTTTACGTCAGCGGCAACGATTGAAACATCACCTAAAGCATCAAGTTGAACCGTAATATCTTTTGTAAGAACAACCGCAGAAACTTTATCTTCTACAGTAATTATGGCATTTGCAAAAGCAGAATTCCCATTATTATCTGTAACCATTAATATAACATTATGATCGCCAATGTCTGCGCAACTATATGTTTTAGAAGCTGCCATTGATGCAGCAGAAGGCCCATAAGTAGCCTCAACATACAGCCTTTTAGGCGTTCCTCCACAAGGATCTCCAAAAACAGTATTGGTAGCAGGAATAGTTACTGTATTTTGCCCAATAAGATACGACGACACAATGCTCGCACTATTACTGGCATGACAAGAACCTTGGGTAAAACTACCACAGCTTCCATCAGGAGTTCCGTAACTGGCGAAAGTCACTCCGGTAAACTCAGAGCCAACCGGTGCAGTAATCACTAAATCCCCTCCTTCACCTATAGTGGCACAAACGGTTCCTGTTGTTGCAGTCGTAAGCTTATAACTTGAAATCTCTCTATTATCTGTACTTCCATTATTTACTTGAGCCGCATTTACGGTAACGCTTCCTGTGGCATCAAGTTGAGCCGTGATATTTCTGGCTACCGCAATTGGAGCAGTAACATCTGGGGTCAGGTACAGCAAGATAAAATCGATAATAATTTGCTGAATATTGACATTAGACCATGCAGTATGATTATTGTAATTACCCGCATGATTAAAGTTCAGCACCTTACCGGTACCAAAATCTCTTATTGCAAGAGCATCATCCGTTCCTGCTGTCATTAAAACAAGAGCAGGCTGAACAGCAAATGTGTGTATTGACCCAACGTTAAAACCGGCTGTAAAAGAAAATGAAGAAGGCACATTTGCCAGTACCAGATGACCGGACTGCCCGACGGCATCAGTATAAGTAACTGAACCAGTATTTCCACCCGCTCTATCAAAAAGAATAAGATCACGCATGGCTACCATACCTGATGCCTCATATGCATTCCATTCGGTACCCACATACAGCCCTTTTTTATTTTGAACAAAATCCACTAAAGCATTTTGTCCTGCAACAGGCATAGGCGTGCCGTATGTTGTACCATTTAGATGAATAACGACATCTTTACCGCTCAGTTCGTCACCTGGGTTAGTCCAAAGATTTTCACTTACACTACTTATTGTCACCGTGTAACCCTTATTCTCTAATGCCGATTTCAAACTTAGAGTATTAACGTTTGTAGGCGAATCATCATAGATGATTAGTACACTTTGAGCATACATTGTATTAAAAAAAACACAAAATACACTCATAAAAAAGAGTAATTTTAATTTCATACTGGTTTGTTTAGATTTATTTGGAAGCAAAAATAAAAGGAAAAAAAAGGATTGAATAGCCCATTAGGACAGAGCATGTTTTTTCTTAAAAAAAAGCGCATCAAAACTTTATTCTACCATTTAAAACAATAGAAATCAATTACTTATAGCTTTTAAATTCGAGAAAAATTAAAAAAATTGATTAAAACCAGAGAAATAGTCCTAAAAAAAGACAAAAAAAGGCATTACACCGCTTCTTTTACTTCTGAAAAAAGTCGCGTTTCAGACGGAAGTTTACCAAAGCGTTTTTTAAAATTGGCCGCAAATTTACTGCCGCATTCATGACCCGTCACGGCTGCAATATCTTGAATTGGAATGTCCGAATTTATAATCAGTTGCATCGCCAGCAACATGTTTTTTTCTTTGTGATATTTCAACATGGAAAACCCAAACACCGTTTTGAAATCAGACTTTAATTTTGTGGGCGAAATCTCTACATGAGCGGCAATACTCTCGATGCCCAAGAACGGAAGATGCAAATGGTGTAAAATCATCTTCTCGGCTTTGGCAACATTATAATAGTCTAAATTGCTTAACGAAACATTATCTAAAATGCGGTTGTCTTCAAAAGAATTATAAAAAAATGCAGCAATCAATTTCATACACTGTTTTTTTAAATCAACAGTATTAAATGAATCCTCACTTTCGGTTTCTAAAATTTTTGATATTTTTTTGACCAAACCATGCGCTTTTGGAGCGATATCTAACCAAGTATAAAAACCTATTTTAGTGTTGAAAAAATCTTCAACAGCCTCTTTTTGAGGAAATTTTTTAGACGAAATATTGTTATCAGCCCATTCTTTACTAATGGCAAGATTAAAAAACGTACCTGTCGTACCCTTATAAAAATAGGTAGCCACTTCGGTTCCGGGTTTGTAAAAAGTCCAACACGTACTTAGAAGCGTACTATCCTTTGAATTTTTAAAAGGATATTTATATTCAAATACAGAAAAGGACAGGAAATAATAATCCCTTAATTGATTTTCATCATAAACTGCTTTAGCGATGATATTTTCTTTGATGTTTATATCTGTTGCCAAAAGCCAAAAACCGTCTTCCATTTCGCGATAGCGCATGACCCCTTTACAGAAAGCATTGTTCAAATAAATAGACTGTTGCAAAGTTTTATGATGGGTTACCGGTAATTTCACTAAACTATCCAACATGGCTTGCGGGGAATTGGATAAATAGGGTAATTCAAGAAAGCCATCCTTCAGAAGGAATAGATATTTTTGAATGTGTTTAGGCCAATTATTTAAGGTCATGCATGTAACGATTTAGTTATTTTAAAAAAAAATCAAATGTAAAAATTATTCATCAATATAAAATCCACCCACTAAAAGTGAATCACACTAAAATCAAAAACTTAGCAAAACAAACCAACTTAGACATGTCTTTATTTCCGATTTTCAAGATTGAAGCAGCAACAAATACTTTTCTTGCTCTTTTTTAATTGGTTTCTAATTTTAAATTTGTTTTAAAACCAAGCTTTAACAAATACAATAAGTAACAATCGACTTATTTTACCCAATAACTGGCTCAAATCAGTCTGCTAAACTAAAAGAAAATTAACAACCTAAAGCAGGTAAAAATACCTGTTTATCCATTAATACATAAAATAGATACGAATATATCATTATTACCTTCAAATTTGAAAAATACCACTAACCAACTCAAATCAACAAACAATAAATTGACATTTGTTTTTTAATCAATTATCTTTGCACACTCGAGGCAATAAGCCGAACAGACGAAGTAAACTACAACACAATGAATTATTTTTCTTCTGATTTTAAATTGGGAATTCTCGGCGGCGGACAACTGGGCAAAATGCTGTTGTTTGACACCCGAAAATTCGACATACAAACTTATGTTCTTGATCCAAGTGATGAAGCACCATGCAAGATAGCCTGCAATCAATTCTTCAAAGGTGATTTAATGGATTTTGAAACGGTGTATAACTTTGGCAAAAAGGTTGATGTTTTAACTTTCGAAATCGAATTGGTAAATCTTGAAGCTTTAGTAAAACTCGAGGAAGAAGGATTGAAAGTGTATCCTTCCCCTAAAACTTTGAAATTGATTCAAAATAAAGGAATTCAGAAAGATTTTTATATTCAACATGCTATACCAACAGCTAATTACAAGCGATTTGAAAATCTAAAAAGTCTAATTGTTGATATTTTGGATTCTAAAACAAAACTACCGTTTGTATGGAAATGTACGGAATTTGGTTATGACGGAAATGGCGTTAAAGTCATTCGACAAATCTCGGATTTAGACAATTTAGCCAATGTAGAATGTATTGCTGAAGAAATGGTTCCTTTCAAAAATGAATTGGCCGTTATCGTTTGTCGCAATCCATCAGGTGAAATAAAAACGTACCCTGTAGTAGAAATGGAGTTTCATCCGGAAGCCAACCAAGTAGAATATGTGATCTGTCCTGCTCGAATTGACGAAAAAGTTGCTGAAAAAGCAAGAGCAATCGCCCTGAATGTTTCAAAAATGTTCAATCATGTTGGATTACTGGCAGTAGAAATGTTTCAAACTGAAGATGATGAAATCCTCGTGAACGAAGTCGCTCCTCGCCCGCACAATTCAGGACATTATTCTATAGAAGCCAGTTATACTTCGCAATTCGAAAATCATTTGCGTGCGATTCTTAATTTACCTTTGGGAAATACTGACAGCAAAGTAGCTGGAATTATGGTTAATCTCTCGGGTTCAGCAGGTTATTCCGGAGATGTAGTGTATCAAAATATTGAAAAAATATTAGGTTGGAATGGTGTTACACCTCACATTTATGGTAAAAAACAAACACGTCCTTTTAGAAAAATGGGACATGTAACGATAGTAAATCAAGACATCAACGAAGCGCGAAGAATAGCTGAAGATGTAAAGAATACCATTAGAGTAATCAGTGGTCAGTAAATAGTGTTCAGACTATTATCATCTTAAATATTTATTAAATTCCCTTTAGTGTATACAAAAAACATATACTTTTGTAATGTAAATTATTCAGTATGAAAACCATTTCCTTAAAAATTGATGACTCTATATTTGGAGAAACCGAAAGTATCCTCAATGTTATGAAAAAACCTCGTAACAGATACATTAATGAGGCAATTGAGTATTATAATAAAATGCAAAAAAAAAACATTCTTGAAAAGCAACTTAAATTGGAGTCCGAATTGGTAAAAGAGGATTCGCTTGCCATTTTAAAAGAATTTGAAGAATTGGGCTATGCAGATTAAACAATATGAAATTTGGATAGCCGATTTAAATCCTCAAATTGGAACAGAAGCAGGAAAAACAAGACCTGTTCTTGTCGTTCAAACCAACTTACTCAATAAAATTCCGCATCCGTCAACGATAATTTGCCCATTAACAACAAATGTTAAGCAAAGTTCAGAAATTTTACGTGTACATATCAAAAAAGGAGTTGCTAATATGCACGAAGATTGTGATGTAATGATTGACCAAATTCGGTCAATTGACAACAAAAGACTAATCAAAAAAACAGGTGTTTTACCTGAAAATCTATCCGAAAAAGTAAAACAGAATATTATGATAATTCTGGATAATAATTAGATTATAAATTGTCCGATTAAATATATATTTTTGAATATTGAATAACGAATTTTGTCCCGAAGCGTCGGGATTGAAGTTTTTTTTTAAACTTTAAACCTTAAACTTTAAACAAAAATATGAAAGTAGCCGTAATCATGGGAAGCATTTCTGACATGCCCGTAATGCAAGAAGCCATAGACATCCTAAAAGCATTCGATATAGAAATAGAAGTCGATATTGTATCGGCACACAGAACACCCGAAAAATTGTTTGATTTCAGCAAAAATGCGCACACTCGTGGCATTTCGGTAATTATTGCCGGCGCTGGCGGTGCCGCACATTTACCAGGAATGGTTGCTTCGATGTCACCATTACCGGTTATTGGGGTTCCTGTAAAATCCAGTAACTCAATCGATGGCTGGGATAGTGTTTTGTCTATTCTACAAATGCCAGGCGGAGTTCCTGTAGCAACAGTAGCTTTAAATGGCTCCAAAAATGCGGGGATTCTTGCCGCTCAAATCATAGGAAGCCACGACAAAAGTGTGATGGAAAAAATAATTAAGTATAAAACAGGATTGAAAGAAGCGGTTAACATAGCTTCCGAAAGCCTAAAAAAATAAAGAAAAGCTCCATAACGGAGCTTTCTTGTTTTATATCATGAATTATTTACTCCACATTTTCTGCTATTTCTAAAACCCCTTCAAATTCCGAAGCGATTATATCTTCTTTATTCAACCAATACTCCGAAGTGGTAATTGTATAATTCAGATTATCCCTAGTTGTCAAATCCCATAAAACATCCTCCGCTTCTGGAAAAGGAGCATTTTCATTCATCGCGTGATCGAACAATCTTTTGATAAGATTACTATTTGACAAGCCATTACTTAATAATTTAAGCACATTCTCTTTGGTCAACTGCATCTCATTTTCACTTTCTAATGGTGCAATTGTAACCGCTATAATTGTTGCTTTTGCGTTCGGAAATTTACCATTATAGGCTTTAAAAAGCAATTGATTGATATGAAATAAAGTCGAATGCAAACCTATCTCAGGATATTCTTCACACACTTTGTCCAAAAACATATCGTTTGATATTTGTTGGATTTGACCCTCATTCAAATCTTCTGATAATTTATATTCCAATACGATTACGGCAGCCTCTTTGGGTTCAAAATCACTTATCGCCATAAACAATAATTCTCTTAAACTGGAAGCATCCGCATCGGAAGCATCCGGATAATCGAATTTTTCAAGCAATTTAATGTAATCATCATTTGTCCAATATTCTTCAATTTCATCTACAGTATTGGCTCTATTTATTGTAATTTGATAGTTCATATTTTCTTTGAATATTTATTTCTTATTTTGATTTGTTTCTTCAGAAACCAATCTTTTTTTACAATTTAGGGCTTTATTACTGCCAAACGAAATAAATAACATTTAAATAACACAATCAACAGCGCCATTTTGAAGCAAATCAATTGCTTTATCAACTTCATTTTTTTTATTAAATCCGTACATTTGTTATCTTTAAACATCGATTTATTTTTATTAAAAAATACAAATGAGCATCTTAACCCACCATTTCAATACAAAGTACAATACTGCGCCTTTTTCGAAAATTAAAAATGAAGATTTTCTTCCTGCTTTTCAAAAAGGGATCGAATTAGCAAAAGCCGAAATTGACGCCATCGTACGAAATCCTATACAACCCACTTTCGAAAACACCATTGAAGCATTAGCGTTCAGCGGAGATGTTTTGGACAGAATTTCAAGCATCTTTTTCAACTTGAATTCGGCAGAAACAAATGACGAAATTCAAAAAATAGCTCAGGAAGTTTCTCCTTTATTATCTGAATTTGGAAATGATGTTCGCCTTAATCCAGATTTATTTGCTAGAGTAAAAACGGTTTATGAGCAAAGAGAAAAACTGAATCTAAATCCGGAACAAACCACGCTTTTAGATAAAAAATATAAAAGTTTTTCCAGAAACGGAGCCAATTTGCCGGAAGATAAAAAAACTCAATTACGAGAAATCGACAAAGAATTATCGAAATTGAGTTTGCAGTTTGGCGAAAATGTTTTGGCCGAAACGCAAGCCTATCAATTACACATTACAAACAAAGAAGATTTAGCCGGCTTACCGGAAGGAACTATCGAAGCCGCTCATTCTTTGGCTAAAAGCAAAGAAAAAGAAGGCTGGATTTTCACATTGGATTATCCTAGTTATGTTCCGTTTGTGACGTATGCCGATAATCGCGAATTGCGTAAGAAAATGGCAATTGCTTTTGGCGCCAAAGGTTTTCAAAACAATGAATTTGACAATCAGGAAATCGTGCTGAAAATTGCAAAATTACGTTTTGAACGAGCGCAAGTTTTAGGGTATGCCACTCACGCTCATTTTGTTCTTGAAGAACGAATGGCAGAAAGTCCGGGAAAAGTAAAAACATTCTCAAATGATTTATTGGAAAAAGCCAAACCGGCAGCTTTGAAACAATTTACGCAATTGACCGCTTTCGCAAAAGAGCTAGACGGTATTGAACAACTTGAAAAGTGGGATGGCGCGTATTACTCCGAGAAACTGAAGCAGCAATTATTCAATTTGGATGATGAAATATTAAAACCGTATTTCCAATTGGAAAAAGTTTTGGACGGTGCTTTTGCAGTAGCGCAAAAATTATACGGAATCACTTTCGAAGAAATTTTCGAAGTTGATAAATACCATGAAGAAGTAAAAACATACGCAGTAAAAGATGAAGAAGATCAATTGGTTGCTGTTTTTTATGCTGATTTCTTTCCAAGAAAAGGCAAACGCAACGGCGCTTGGATGACGTCTTTTAAATCACAATACATCAAAAAAGGGATCAACGAAAGACCACATATTTCTATTGTGTGTAATTTCACGAAACCCACCGAAACGAAACCATCGTTATTAACTTTCAACGAAGTCACGACTTTGTTTCATGAATTTGGTCACGCTTTACACGGAATGTTAGCCAACACCACGTATCCGAGTTTATCCGGAACTTCAGTGTATTGGGATTTTGTGGAACTACCAAGCCAGATTCTGGAAAACTGGTGTTACGAACCGGAAGCATTGGCTTTATTTGCGTATCATTATGAAACTGGCGAAATGATTCCGATGGAATTAGTGCACAAAATTAAAGAAAGTGCAAGTTTTCAGGAAGGAATGGCAACGATGCGTCAATTGAGTTTTGGATTGTTAGACATGGGATGGCACGCACAAGATCCTTCGAACATCAAAGACATCAAAGCTTTTGAAACCGAACAATTTGCAGCTACACAATTGTATCCTGAAGTGGCAGCAAATGCGATGAGCACCTCTTTCTCCCATATTTTTCAAGGTGGCTATTCTTCGGGTTATTACAGTTATAAATGGGCCGAAGTTCTGGATGCTGATGCTTTTGAATATTTTCAGGAAAAAGGTATTTTCAATAAAGAAGTAGCTACAAAATTCAAAGAAAACGTACTTTCAAAAGGCGGAACAGAACATCCGATGATTTTATACAAACGCTTTAGAGGACAAGAACCAAAACCGGAAGCATTGTTGAGAAGAGCAGGATTGGTTTAGATTATTGGATAATAAAATTTTTAGAGAATTAGAAACCGGAGTGAGAGCTTCGGTTTTTTAAAAGATTTTTATTCACAAAATTAAATGTAATATTAGTTTTATTGCATTTAAAAAAAAAACGTCTGTGTATTTGAAATTAAAATACTTTTTTATATTACTTTTGAATAAGTAAACCTTTGATTTTGTGCGAAATACGATTAAACTACAATATAGAAATAGTTCGCTTTTATCAAGTATTTTAAATACCACTTCTTTTTCTGTTGGTTCAAAAATTATCATTAAAGACAAACTAAAAAATCTAAATATGATGACAACTATAAAGGTATTAACAAAAATAAACGCCCCAATACAAACTGTTTTTGATTTATCCAGAAATGTTGATACACATCAAAAATCTGCTAATTTCACAAAAGAAACCGCCATTGACGGAATAACTTCCGGATTAATCAACTACAATGAAACGGTGACTTGGCGAGGCAAACATTTTGGTGTTTATTTGAATCATAAAAGCCGAATCACAGCAATAATCTTATACGACTATTTTGTTGATGAAATGGAAGAAGGAAAATTCAAATCATTCCGACATGAACATCTATTTAATGAAAAAGACGGGGTTACCATAATGAAGGATAAATTATATTACGAAGTTCCTTATGGATTTTTTGGAAAATTATTTGATTTACTGTTTTTAAAAAATCATTTGATTAATTTTATTATCGAAAGAAATAAAACACTGAAAGCTTTATCAGAAAATGAGAAGCAATAACCACCAAACAATCGGCACGCTTTCTAGTCAAAAAGACGATACTATTTAAATTTACTTCAAAAACTCCCTGAAATTTTCCTTGCTTACCACCAAAAAACTAGGTTGATATGCTTCTTGAAATGATTTAGGCAACTTCGTTTTTTTAGCGGAAGACCATTTGAATTCATAGGCACTCACGGTATCGGCTTCAATTTCAACATAGTCAATTTCTTGCTGTTGTGTAGTGCGCCAAAAGTAAGGTTTGGCCAAACCATTTGTATACGACAATTGTTTTATCCTTTCCGAAACTAGAAAATTCTCCCAAAGCGCCCCTTTATCTTGCCTGAATTCCAAAGTATTAAAATTCCCAATCAGCATGTTCCGAACACCATTGTCATAAAAGTAAATTTTTCTATTTGCCTTAATCTCGTTTCTCAAGTTTTTACTGTAACTGTTCAACCTAAAAATCACAAAGGTTTTTTCTAATAAATCAATATAGTTGTTAACTGTATTTTTATCCACTCCTACTAATTGGGCAATTTCATTATAACTTACTTCACTACCAATTTGCAGTGCCAAAGCTTGCAGAATTTTTTCCAACACTTCTGATTTTCTGATGCCTGCCAAACTCAAAATATCTTTGTATAAATAACTGGAAACTAAATTCTTCAAAATCTCGTATTCATTTCCAAAATTATTGATCACATCCGGATACATCCCATACAATAATCGCAATTCCAATTGTTGCTGCGCCTTTATATATCCAACATCAGCTTCAAATTCATTCCAGGAAATGGGATACAAATGGTATTCAAATTTGCGCCCCGTTAATGGCTCTTGCGTAACATGATTTATTTCAAAAGCTGAAGAGCCACTAACAATAACCTGCACAGCTGCAATTTGATCTACAATGATTTTTAATTTTAACCCAATATTGGGAATACGTTGCACCTCATCAATAAAAACATATTTATAATTCCCGATGATGCTTTTTAAAGTTTCGGTATTTGCGGAAGCCAAAGTATCAACCACTACTGCATCATCACCATCAAGAAATAAATAAGGAATGTTATCCAACAACGAATTGATTAATGTAGTTTTCCCTACTTGTCTTGGGCCTATTAACACAATTACTTTTCCTTTGTGCAATTTACCCTTTAATTTTGAAGTTAAATCTCTAATAATCATCTCGTATAAGTTTATACAAATGTATAAAATTATATCCTATTCACCAATTTTATAGTGTTTTTGGTGAACGTATTCACCAAATTAACACTGTTATTGGTGAATATATTCACCAATAACAGTGTTTTTAAAACAGTAAAAGCAATAACCACCAAACAATCGGCACGCTTTCCGCCCAAAAAGAAGTGTAATATTTAGTTCGTTTTTCATTCGCAAAAAGCATAAATAATGAAATGGTAATTACTAAAATCAAGTTGATAATCAATTGATTTTTATCAAAATTATTTTTAAAAAATTCCAAAATATAAAACGGAAGTAAAAGTAGCAATCCTAATATCTTAGTGCGCTTCACTCCTATTTGCTGCGGTACGGTTTGCAAATTGGGATCATCATTTGTTAAATCAATAATCTCAAATATCAACACCAAAACAAAAATCAATAAAAATCTCTGCATGCATTTTAAATAGAAATCGGAAGTAATTAAAACATTCGCATTCAAAACTGGCAATACCAACGTCACACCTACCCAACACAAAGCCACAATATAAATTTTCACACCGGCCCAATTCCTGGCATTCTTCTTATTTGGAAAAAAGGGAAGTGTGTACAACAACGTAATACTCAAAAAAACAATCGCTACGATTTGGGTTATTCGTTCCAGCAGAAAAAAATAATATACAACAAAAAGAAGGGAACAAAAACTAAACAAAGTAATCGCTTTTAGCTCCTTACGCATTTCAATTTTTTTGGCTCGAGCCAAAGCATCGTATTTTACAAAATTATATCCTACAATTGTTCCAAAAAAAGCAAAGTTGGCTATGGGTTCATCAAAAGAAATTTGGAACATATATTGCGTCATTCTCACCAAGGCAAAACACGACAAACCCACGTGAATACTACTATTAATATAAAAATCAAATATAAGTTTCAAAAATCTCATTGTACAAAATTAATCAAAGTGTTAACAAGAATGACTTTTAGTTGAAAAATTCACAGAAAATCAAGTTAAAAAAGTCTTTTAATAGCAGATTAATATTTATTTTTACAGCCTTTTAAAACAAGAAACACACAACCCATTTTATATATAATGAAAACAGACGCTTTTGCATTAAGACACATTGGCCCAAGAGAAAATGATCTAGAACACATGTTGAAGACAATTGGGGCAGCAACACTTGACCAATTGATCCAAGAAACTATCCCAAGTGATATTCGTTTAAAATCTGATTTGGACTTGGAACCTGCTATGACTGAATATGAGTTTGCAAATCACATCCAGAAATTAGGGAATAAAAATAAAGTTTTTCAATCGTACATTGGTTTAGGCTACAATGCAGCCATTATTCCTGCGGTGATCCAAAGAAATGTATTTGAAAACCCAGGATGGTACACTGCTTACACACCGTATCAAGCCGAAATTGCACAAGGTCGTTTAGAAGCGATTTTGAATTTCCAAACGATGGTTATCGAATTAACCGGAATGGAAATCGCTAATGCTTCGCTACTTGATGAAGGAACTGCCGCTGCTGAAGCAATGGCATTACTTTTTGATGTTCGTTCTCGCGATCAAAAGAAAAACAACATTAATAAATTCTTCGTTTCTGAAGAAATATTACCACAAACTTTATCAGTTTTACAAACACGTTCTACGCCAATTGGTGTTGAATTAGTAATTGGAAACCATGAAACATTCGATTTTTCGTCGGACTATTTTGGAGCAATCCTTCAATATCCCGGAAAATTTGGACAAGTTCATGATTATACTACTTTTATCGCTAAAGCAGCTACAAACGAAATAAAAGTAGCCGTTGCCGCAGATATTTTAAGTTTGGCAAAATTGACTCCTCCGGGAGAAATGGGTGCTGCTGTAGTTCTAGGAACAACACAACGTTTCGGAATTCCGTTAGGTTATGGTGGTCCACACGCTGCTTACTTTGCTACAAAAGAAGAGTACAAAAGAAGTATGCCGGGAAGAATCATCGGTGTAACTGTTGATACTGATGGAAATCGTGCCTTGCGTATGGCATTACAAACACGCGAGCAACACATTAAACGTGATAAAGCAACTTCAAACATTTGTACCGCGCAAGTTTTATTGTCAGTTATGGCAGGAATGTATGCCGTTTATCATGGTCCAAAAGGATTGCAATATATTGCCAATAAAGTGCATGCTTCGGCAGCAACATTGGCAAATGAGTTAGAAAAATTAGGGTTACAACAAACCAATACTGCTTTCTTTGACACAATTGTTGTTACCGCTGATGCCAAAAAAGTAAAAGTGATTGCCGAACAAAATGAAGTTAACTTTTATTACATCGACGAGAATACGGTTTCAATTTCCTTAAACGAAACAACAAGTATTGCTGATTTAAATAAAATTGTTTCGATTTTCGCTTCCGCAAAAGGCACTCAAGCGACTACAATTGACAGTTTATCAGAAACCAATCATTTTCCAGAAAACGTAAACAGAACATCAACGTTCTTACAACATGATGTTTTCAATAAACACCATTCAGAAACAGCTTTGATGCGTTACATCAAAATGCTGGAAAGAAAAGATTTAGCATTGAATCATTCTATGATTTCATTGGGTTCTTGTACCATGAAACTAAATGCCGCTTCAGAAATGTTGCCTTTGAGCATGGCACAATGGAATAACATTCACCCGTTTGCACCACTTGATCAAGCGCAAGGATACCAAGAAATGTTGGCTAAATTAGAACAACAGTTAAATGTTATCACTGGTTTTGCCGGAACTACTTTACAACCTAACTCTGGTGCTCAAGGGGAATATGCCGGATTAATGGTAATTCGTGCGTACCACCAATCAAGAGGAGATCACCATAGAAACATTGCTTTAATCCCATCATCAGCGCACGGAACAAATCCTGCTTCAGCAGCGATGGCCGGAATGAAAGTTGTGGTTACTAAAACATTGGAAAACGGAAATATTGACGTTGAAGATTTACGTGAAAAAGCTATTTTACACGCAGCCAATCTTTCTTGTTTGATGGTAACCTATCCTTCAACTCACGGTGTTTTTGAAAGCGCGATTAAAGAAATTACACAATTGATCCACGATAACGGCGGGCAAGTCTATATGGATGGTGCCAACATGAATGCTCAAGTTGGATTGACAAACCCTGCAACTATTGGTGCTGACGTATGTCACTTGAACTTACACAAAACATTCGCTATTCCTCATGGAGGTGGTGGACCTGGTGTAGGACCAATATGTGTTGCACCACAATTAGTGCCATTTTTACCAACAAATCCTGTAATTCCAACAGGAGGTTCAACTGCCATCACAGCAATTTCTGCTGCCCCTTGGGGTTCTGCTTTGGTTTGCTTAATCTCTTACGGCTATATCTGTATGCTTGGCGCTGAAGGTTTGAAACAATCTACTCAATATGCGATTTTAAACGCGAACTATATTAAAGAAAAATTAAACGGTCATTATGACACGTTATATTCTGGAGAAATGGGTCGTGCGGCACACGAAATGATTTTGGAATGCCGTCCATTTAAAGAAAAAGGAATTGAAGTAACTGATATTGCAAAACGCTTGATGGATTATGGTTTCCATGCTCCTACCGTTTCTTTCCCAGTTGCCGGAACTTTAATGATTGAACCTACTGAAAGTGAAAACTTAGAAGAATTAGACCGTTTTTGTGACGCGATGATTGCTATCAGAAAAGAAATTGAAGCAGCCACATTAGACAATCCAAATAATGTGTTGAAAAATGCGCCGCATACTTTGATGATGGTCACTACAGATAGCTGGAATTTCCCATACACTCGTGAAGCAGCAGCATTCCCATTAGAATACATTGCCGAAAATAAATTCTGGCCTACCGTTCGTAGAGCAGATGAAGCGTATGGTGATAGAAATTTAGTTTGTTCTTGTGCGCCAATTGAAGCGTACATGGAAAACTAATTTTTAAATTAATTCAAAAAAAAATGTCTCGAGAAATTGAGGCATTTTTTTTCTTTAAAATTACACAAACTTTAGAAAATAGTTTAATGTAATTTCTCAAAATATCCATTTTATCAATCGCAACAATTAGGAAATAAATATCACATCGTTTTTTGCGATTCGTAATAAAATAATCAATATTTTTGCCAATAAATTATTATTTCACAATTATATGCATGCATAGTAAATTTTGTGAGTGTACTAATTTATTTATCATTAAATTAGCTTGAATTTTTGGAAAAACAACCCGATGAAAATAAAAATAACTGGAATAGGAAGTTATATTCCTGAGAAAAAAGTAAGCAATACTGACTTTAGCGAACATGTTTTTTTGAATGAAGACGGAACCGCTTTTGGCTACCCAAATGAAGTAGTCATTAATAAATTTAAAGGAATAACCGGCATAGAACACAGACGTTATGCCGAAGACCAATATACCTCTTCTGATTTAGCTTTTTTTGCTTCTCAAAAAGCAATAGAAAATGCAGGAATTGATCCGGAAACAATTGACTATATCATCTTTGCACATAATTTTGGTGATGTAAAATGCGGAACAACTCAATCCGATATGATTCCTAGTTTGGCCACCCGTGTCAAACACAAACTACAAATAAAAAATCCAAAATGCGTAGCCTACGACATTCTTTTTGGATGTCCGGGCTGGATAGAAGGTGTTATGCAAGCCAATGCTTTCATCAAATCTGGTATGGCAAAACGCTGTCTGGTAATAGGTTCTGAAACACTTTCCAGAGTGGTTGATGCCCATGACAGGGATTCCATGATTTATTCGGATGGTGCAGGTGCTTCTATCATTGAAGCTTCTGATGATGAAACCGGAATGTTAGCGTACGAAAGCGCGACTTATGCAAATGACGAGGCTGGATATTTGTTTTTTGGAAAATCCTATAATCCTGATTTAGACCCAGACATTCGTTACATAAAAATGTATGGACGCAAAATCTATGAATTTGCATTAAGCCAAGTTCCTGCGGCGATGAAAAGTTGTTTGGACAAAAGCGGATTGGGAATTGATGACGTAAAAAAAATTCTTATTCATCAAGCCAATGAAAAAATGGACGAAGCTATAATAAACCGTTTTTACAAATTATACGACAGACCCGTTCCAAAAGACATCATGCCGATGAGCATTCATGAACTGGGAAATAGCAGTGTAGCCACCGTTCCAACTCTTTTTGACTTGTTAATTCGCGGAAAAATTGAAAACCAATCCATACAAAAAGGCGATGTTCTTATCTTTGCATCCGTTGGAGCAGGAATGAACATCAACGCATTTGTTTACAGATATTAAAATTGCGAGGAACGCAACAATCAGGAGCTATCCCGATAACCATCGGGACGGCTGTACACTACAATCCCGATAGCTATCGGGACTCACTACAAAACTTGTTTTTATAAGGTGCAAGAAAGCTTCTTTCGGTCGCTTTTTGCACCTTGAAAAACTACATTTTGAAGCTCCGGGATTTTCATTCCCATCCGGGCTAAAAAACAATGCCCAAAAACACATTTATTACTATATTTGTGCCTTCGTGCCCTAGCGGCAAAATCAAAAAAACATGTACGAAAAAACGTTTCCCAATAAAAGATTCAAACATACTTTAGAATTTCTAAAAAAACACGTCTCAACTTCAGAGACCATATTAGATTTAGGTGTTGAAAATCCTTTCTCTAAAATCATGATATCCGAAGGATTTGCAGTTACAAATACAACAGGAGAAGACTTAGACAAAGACCAATCCGTATTTTCAACAGAAAAAAAAGATGTGGTAACCGCTTTCGAAATCTTTGAACATTTACTAAATCCTTACACGATTTTAAGCGAAATAAAATCGGATAAACTTTTTATATCTATCCCAATGCGTTTGTGGTTTTCACCAGCATATCGAAGTAAAACCGACATGTGGGACAGACATTATCACGAGTTTGAAGATTGGCAACTGGACTGGCTATTGGAAAAAACGGGTTGGAAAATAATCGACCGTGAAAAATGGACAAATCCAGTAAAGAAATTTGGTCTTCGTCCCTTATTGAGAAAGTTCACCAATAGATATTATATCGTTTACGCTGAAAAAATAAAATAATGAATTATTATATTGTTATTCCGGCTCATAACGAAGAAGCTTTCATTGCTTTAACTTTAGATTCTTTGATTTCTCAAACTGTTTTACCCAAAAAAGCAGTGATTGTCAATGACAATTCCACGGATAAAACGGCTGAAATCGTAACGGCTTTCGCCAAAGAAAATCCGTTTATCTCATTGGTAAACAAAACTTCCAGCGCCATACATTTACCGGGAAGTAAAGTCATTCAGGCTTTTCACAAAGGTTTCGAAACTTTGGACGAAGAATATGACGTAATCGTAAAACTGGATGCCGACTTAATTTTACCCAACAATTATTTCGAAACTATTCTAAATATTTTCGAAAAAGATGCAACTATAGGAATGGCTGGCGGATTTGCCTACATTGAAAAAAATGGCGAATGGATTCTGGAAAACCTAACGGATAAAGACCATATTCGTGGTGCATTCAAAGCCTATAGAAAAGCATGTTTTCAACAAATAGGGAATTTAAAACCTGCTATGGGTTGGGATACTGTTGATGAATTATTGTCAAAATTTTACGGATGGAAAGTCGTTACAGATGCTTCCTTAATCGTAAAACACCTAAAACCAACTGGAGCAAATTACAACAAAACGGCCCGCTATAAACAGGGAGAAGCGTTTTACACTTTAGGTTACGGATTTTTAATCACTTCCATAGCTTCGGCAAAACTGGCCATGATGAAAAAGAAACCGTTACTCTTTTTAGATTACATCAAAGGTTTTTGGAAAGCTAAAGCAGCTAAAACACCATTATTGGTTACCGCAGAACAAGCAAAATTCATTCGTAAGTATCGTTTGAAGAAAATGAAAGAAAAAATTTTCTAACGAAAACTACGAACGCATAACTTATAACTCATAACTATTTTTGTAATTTAGCCCATAATCACAAAACTATGATGCTCATTCGATATATAACGCAGATAGGAAGATACTTCTTAATGCTAAAAGAAATTTTCAATAAACAGACAAAATGGTCTGTGATGAAAAATCTAATTTTTAAGGAAATAGACGATTTAATTATTGGTTCCCTTGGTATTGTAGCATTCATTTCTTTCTTTGTTGGAGGTGTTGTTGCCATACAAACTGCATTGAACCTGACCAATCCATTAATTCCAAAATATCTTATTGGTTTTGCCACAAGACAATCTGTAATATTAGAATTTGCGCCTACGTTCATCTCGGTGATTATGGCTGGAAAAATGGGTTCTTTTATTACATCAAGTATCGGAACTATGAGAGTGACAGAACAAATTGACGCACTGGAAGTGATGGGAGTTAATTCGTTAAACTATTTAGTTTTTCCAAAAATAATTGCCTTATTACTTTATCCATTTGTTATTGGAATCAGTATGTTCCTAGGTGTTTTGGGTGGCTGGATGGCTGGCGTTTATGGCGGTTTTACTTCAAGTGACGAATTTATAAATGGTGCACAATTGGATTTCATTCCGTTTCATATCGTTTATGCTTTTCTTAAAACATTGATTTTTGCCATGTTATTAGCAACTATTCCTTCTTTTCACGGATATTATATGAAAGGTGGCGCACTTGAAGTAGGGCGCGCAAGTACCGTATCCTTTGTTTGGACATCAGTTACCATAATTACTTTTAATTACATATTAACTCAATTGTTACTTGGCTCATGATAGAAGTAAAAAACATAGAAAAATCATTTGGCGGTATCAAAATCCTTAAAGGCGTTTCCACTGTTTTTGAAACAGGAAAAACGAATTTAATTATTGGACAAAGTGGATCCGGAAAAACCGTGATGCTAAAAAGTCTTTTAGGAATTCATACTCCTGAATCTGGAACCATTTCATTTGACGGGAGGATATATTCTGAGCTCGCTCCAGATGAAAAACGTGATTTACGAACTGAAATCGGAATGGTTTTTCAAGGAAGTGCCTTGTTTGATTCCATGACAGTTGCCGAGAACGTAGGCTTTCCATTAAGAATGTTCACCAAAGACAATAATTCAAAAATTCAGGAGCGTGTAGACTTTGTATTAAAAAGAGTCAACCTAACTGATGCACATAAAAAACTACCTTCGGAAATTTCAGGAGGAATGCAAAAACGGGTAGCTATTGCGCGCGCGATTGTAAACAATCCAAAATACTTGTTTTGTGATGAACCAAACTCTGGTTTAGATCCAAATACGGCTATTTTGATTGATAATCTTATCAAAGAAATTACCGAAGAATACAATATCACGACAGTAATAAATACGCATGATATGAACTCCGTGATGGAAATTGGAGAGAAAATCTTGTTTCTTAAAGATGGTTTAAAAGCTTGGGAAGGAACTAAAGAAGAAATTTTCAGAACCGATAACGAAGCTGTTGTGGCCTTTGTTTATTCTTCGAATTTATTCAAAAAAGTACGGGAAGCGTATCTGAAAGAGTAAACTAATACGTTTAATGCTATACTCCTTTAAACTACTTTTTTTGATTTGTTTTGTTTTATTGCAAATAAATCATTTCCATAATTTTAAGATTCAGGGTTAAAATTGTAGTTTTCATAAGTTCGGTTTTTAAAAAATAGTTTTTAAAAATATTTTTTACTGCATATTAAATCGATATTGAATTCCAAATCTCAGAATTGGGCTTATAAGATACCCCGAGTTGTAATAGGTAGAATTCCCATTGACTGATTGACTTTCCAGATTATTCAGTGCGGTTGAAACTCCAATTTGTGAGGTTAATACTAAATTCTTTTTAGGCAAAAATTTATAATTGAAATTCAAAGTTGGATCTAATAAAAAGACTGATTTATTGTTAAAGTAATTTTCATTATTATATTCAAAGTGGGTAAACTTTAGATAGGAGAATTTTAAAGAATATCCAAAATCGAAATTTTCTCTACACTTCATCATATTAAATTGAGTAAAAATCTTGAAATATTTTTGCTTCAAATGATCTTTTTCTTCTGGAAGATCGTTGGTGAAAAAATCAAAATTATTTACTTTTTGTGATTCAAAACCCGCCAATAATTCTAAATTTTTGTAATTGCCAATTCTTCCTAATTCTTGAATACCAACCCCTAAACTAAATCCTGAATTTTGTTTTTCAAGAGTGCGATTAGAGCCCAATAGTGGAGTGTAATTTAAACTGGAATTATCAAAGTTATAGGTTCCAAAAGCAAAATACTTTTTAGTCAAATTATAAATCATCTGTGCTTGTACGCTTTGAAACTCATAATTAACTCCCAAATTAAAGGTTCCTTTTTCACTGTCAGCAACAACTATATTGGATACTGCCTTATAATACGATTCTCCGTAATCAAAAAAAAGATCTTGTGCTGCTAACGATTTTGAGAGGAAGATAAATACGAAACAAATGATTGTATTTTTCATATTTCTATTATTTAAAATGATGGAGTTTTAAAGAATGTGAGCAGAGTTGCAAATAGGAATAGTAGGTTTTTCATGATTATATTGTTTTACATGAAGGTGAGACAATATTGTAAATATAAGATAAAATTTACATAAAATTACCGTAAAACACCTGTTCCACATTTACATGCATGAAAAAGCAACTATTAACCAAGTGATTATAGAATATGTTTATTCTTCTAATGTATTCATAAAAGTACGGGAAGCGTATCTGAAAGAGTAAAGCTAGCTTGATTTCAATAACTCCACCTCAGCATTTGGGTTGAATAAATAGGTTCTTCCAGAACTCATTTCGAGGCACTCAAAACGCTTGGTTCTTATCGCTACTTTCTTGAAAATCTTTCCGTTTTGGATTCGAAAAACACTACCATACGGAATTTCGAATACATAGTTTTTATCATTTTGTTGGTCAAATTGTTTCAGTGCCAAAGCCAAAGTAGCATCAGTGTCGCTGCTGGCTGTTGGATTTTTGAAATGTCGAGCCAACAAAGGCAACAAGTGATTCGGGAAAATTTCTGGTCGAATGTAGGGAATCATCAACCTTTGAAAAGAATATTTCCACTCATTCCCATGAGGTTTGATATGTCGCCCAAATTTTTCAAAAGCCACCAAATGAGAAATTTCATGAATCAACGTAATCAAGAACTTGTATTTATTCAGATTTGAATTTACCGTGATTTCATGCTTCCCATTCAACCCTTTTCGATAATCTCCATGACGCGTCTGCCTTTCGTTAACAATCTTAAGATGTACTTGATTGGCAACAATAAGTTCGAAAACGGGTTTTACCGCATGCTCTGGAATGTATCTGGCTAAGGTTTCGCTCAAAGTAGTTGGAGGTTAGGAGTTAGACTTAAAAGTTAAGAGTTCTGTGTTGGAATAGCCGTTTAACGTATAACGTCTAACAAACAACACGTAACGAATAACCTATTACGGATTAGTAGAAGAAACTTGCAGCACTTTGCCATTGAAATATTTATTTCCAGTCAAAGTGAAATCATAAATATAATTGGCCATTTCACCCGCTGATATTGGTGCTTGGTAACCTGGAAAAGCTTCCGCCAGCATTTCTGTTTGAACAGAACCCAAAGCTAAAACATTGAAAGAAATCCCACGCTCTTTGTATTCTTCTGCTAACAACTCTGACAACGTAATAACAGCACCTTTACTGGAACTATAAGCTGCCAATCCGGCAAACTTCAAACTTCCCTGAATCCCGCCCATAGAACTTATCGTTACTACGTGGCTTCCTTTTTGTAAATAAGGAAGGCAAATTCGAGTTAAATTAGCGACTCCAAAAACATTGACTTTATAGATATTTTCAAAATCTTCCTGAGTGGTTTCTGAAAAGGGTTTCAACAATAAACTACCTGCGTTATGAATGACTGCATCTATTTGTTTCCAAGACTTGGAAAGAAAACCGCTTACTTTTTCCAATTCAGATTCATTGGATAAATCAACTGAAAGACACGTGATATTTTCGTTCCCTAATAAAGCTTGAGGGATTTTTCTGGAAATGGCTAATACTTGGTGTCCTGCATTGGCAAATTGCAATGCCAACTCAAATCCTATTCCCCTACTCGTTCCTGTGATGATGATATTTTTCATGAAACAAAAATAAACAAAAACAGTAAAAAAGTAGCGCTTTACGCAAAGGATTGTTGCCACAATAAAAATTAAAAATCCCTATAATTTTACTTATTTTTGACAAAGTAAATTAACATCTGAATTCCAAAAAAAAATGACAGAGAGCATACAATTTGAAACTGCAAAAATGAGTGACATTGATGGCGTATTGGCATTACAGGAATTGTATCTTGTAGCTAATTTATCCGAAGAAGAAAAAGCTTCCGGGTTTGTTACCACGCCATTTACAATACAGCAACTAACCGAAGTTATCAATGAAAACGACTTATTTATTGCCAAAGACAATACCAAAATCATTGCTTACATTTTTGCAGGAAGTTGGGATTTTTTCAAACAATGGCCCATTTTCAATTACATGAGTTCATTGTTTTCCGACCTGACCTTTTTAGATTTTGAAATTACCACAACCAATAGTTTTCAATATGGTCCTATTTGCATTCACAAGGAATATCGAGGAAAAGGATTGATAACGCCACTGTTTGAATTCATGAGAACACACATGGTGCAAAAATACCCATTGAGTTTGACTTTCATCAACAAAATTAATATCCCATCAACCAAGGCGCATACCGAAAAATTAAAATGGACCATTATTGGGGATTTTCAATTCAACAATAATGACTATTTTATTTTGGCGTACGATATGAAACAGGCCGTTTCTTAAACTATTTAAGCATTATGATTTCTTGTGTCGGCGTGTTTACCATTTGCGTTACAGCAGGCAATAATTCCTGAATAAAGGAAGTCATGTGGGGAATATCCATCGCTTTGAAATCATCCGAAACATGATGGTAAAATTCAAAATTTTCAAAATCAAACGTACTCACAGATTGACAAGGCACTTTGAAAACATCATAAAAAGAAAAGTTATCTGATCTGTAAAACAATTGAAATTCAGCTTCTTTTGGAAGAAAACCAATCGTGTTTTTTCCGGTATATTCATTGATTTTACCCGCCATATTGGATTTATCAAAACCAGTAATATAAGCTAGATAATCTCTTTTCATTGGCACACCAATCATTTCAATATTGAACTGGACGTACAATTTAAAATCTTGTGCTTTCAGTTTTTTGGCTAAATGTTTAGACCCTAACAACCCTTTTTCTTCTCCTGCAAAAAACACAAAAAGAATACTTCGCTTATTATTTTTGGCGATGCTAAAATATTTCGCCATTTCAGCAACTGCAGTTGTTCCTGAAGCATCATCATTCGCACCATTGTTTATGAAATCTCCATTTACACCTTTTTTACCCAAACCAATATGATCGTAATGAGCGCTTAGAATTATAAATTCATCTTTAAGAACTGGGTCGCTTCCTTCAATAAAACCTACAATATTAAAAGCTGGTTCCTTGAAAGTTGATAACGTATCGCGATACGACTTGAAATAAGGCTTAACATTGTTATTCTTAAAAAACTGCTCCAAATAATCCGCAGCTTTTACCATTCCTATTGTACCGGTTTCTCTGCCTTCCAATTCATCCGAAGCTAAATATTTCAATGTTTCGGCAACATCATTTTCTTTTACTTTATACGCAATTGACGACGGATAACTTGTTGCGGTCTCATTTACAACCGAAGTAATTGGTTTACAACACAAGAAAAGAAATGGAAGTAACAGAAAAATTTTTTTCATAATTAAAGTGGATTATTGTTGATAAAGACAAATGTGAATTAGCATTAAACTTTTATGTTTCGATTCTTTTTCGATAATATTTCTTGTAGACTTTACCCATTTGGACAAGAGCCAAAACCACAAAAAATGACGGAATTATTACTGGCATTACATATTTAGAAAAGCCGGTTGTGTTTTGAGATAAGGCATTTAATATCAAAACTAAAGTCAGCATTCCAAGAAATGTACCTATTAAAGTCCCTGCAATATAATACTGTTTTAGCTTATTTACAATGGAAATATAATTCCCATTCATCAAATAGAGATTCCAACCTGTCCAAAATGGCAATTGAAGGAAATTGATACAATTCAAAAACACGCCAATCAGGAAAGGAGAATACATCGCATATTTCTCTAAAATTCCTTGTTGCTCTATTGTTTGATTGGAATGAGCATAAAAAGAATAGCCTAAAATCAACAGAAAGAAAACGGAAAAAAAATCAATGATCTTCATTAATTTTTTATTATTGACCAGTTGCTTTGCGAAAATTAAAGTAAAATAAATCACAAACATCTCCACGAAAATCACTCCTAACAAAAAGAAAATCAAACTGTTCATCCCTAGTTTTGAATAAATTTCAAAACCAATAACATTCAAATATCCTAAGGGTATCGAACCGACAAAGCTCACTAAAAAACCAACAAAAATGTTCTTTAATGCCTTCATGATTTTAGAAATTTACAATTTTATTGCTTTGTTCCAAATGCATTCTATATTCCTTCATACCATCTTTATGCAGTAAATACGGAGCTCCATTTTTATGGTTTGCCACACTTATTTCATACATATACGTAATGTGACGCGCGAGTTCTTTCCATGCAAAAAGCAAAGAATGCTTTGGATCATAAATATGTGTGGGTTCACTTGCAGCGCCATTCAACTCCACGACTGAAAAGTTTAATCCTTGTTCTAATTCTTCAATTGTATTGTACATCACATCCAATCTGCCAAAGTAGAAACCAGGAATTTGCAGACACATTTCGTTAATGGTTTGCGTCAATTTTGATGTTATCCAATGGCTTCCGTCAATGAATTTTGCACCTCTTGCATGATTTCCATAAGGCACCAAATTCAATTTTTCTCCTTTTGGAAGAATATCGAGTAGTTTTCTTCCGTATTCCTGTTTCAAAACCTTTAATTGCAGTTCGTATCGAGGATTTTCTTTGATCAATTCTTCTACGGTAGAGAACCCATTTCCGGTAATGATGAGAAATTCTTTAGAAACGATTCCTGTAATTCTGCCGGCTTTTTCATGAGGATAACGCACATAAAAAATTCCAACTTCGTTCTCGTAAGGAATTAAATCCTGCACTACATAATCGAAATTTGCTTTGTCAGCATATCCTTTTAAATCGGCAATCGTATTAATTTTTTTAACCCCCGATCCTCGCAGTCCAATATCTGGCTTTGCAATCAAAGGGTATTTTATTTTTGCTTCTTCAATAGAATTTAAAATTTCTTCAAGAACAGTTCCTTCTTTTATTAATTCCGTTTTTGGATAATATTGTTGTGGAATCAAATCGTAAATTTCTTTTTTGGACTCCATTATAAACCCGCCATTTTTTATGGTTGGATTAGAGGCATTAAAGAAAAAAATGGATTTTGCCTTGATGGAATAATAGGACCATAAAAAATAAATAGGAATATAAACAATCTGGAAGGGCCAATATTCCCAATGCGTAATTTTATGAAAAAATAGTTTGCTTCGCCTGTTCGTCATAACTCGGGTCAATATATTTTTTTTTTAAACGGTGATAAATGAGGTAGAAAAATCCTGCTGTGCAATCAAATCGTAATGCAATATAGCTACTTTATTTTTTTCAATAACCGATTGCGTGATACTTAACGTTTTCATCTCGTCATTTCTATTGATAACCAAACCGTTTTCATCATTCCCCTCTTCGGTATAGCGATGAAAATCGTGCATTTTTGATTCAGAAATTTCAGAATTGTCATCCATAAAAGCATGAAACCAATTGGCACGTTTTTCACGAATCGCTGATGGATACAATGTTGACGAAGACCAAATATGATTTTCACGAATATCCAAAGGAGTTGTTTCTTTTTCTTTTCCGTTCCAGCGCAATTGAAAAAGAGCGTTATTTTGAAATAAAACTAACGTAAAAGGTTCTATGTTTTCCAAATCAATTTCGGTCCAGAAATCCTTTGGCGAAAAGCTGCTGATCATATCTAAAACAATCAAACCACGGCTTTTTCGATAGGGAAGTTGCACTTCATGCTTTTCGTCGGCACCATTTAACAGCACCAAAATTGTTCCGTCTGTATTAGCAACAAACCAAGTCCCTCCCGCTTTTGGATCTTTTGGAAAAATAAGATTTTTTCCGTTTACGGTATAATTTCTTGGAGGTATTGCACTCGGTCTTACTGTTTTTTCATCCCGATTGGAGGTAATGATAATTTTATCATTCGTTGTTACAAAACTTACTGTGCACATTGTTTTCTATATTCTATTGTAGATCGTGCAACACCAAAATTAGAATCAATTGTCACTGTTTCACATTGTAAAATAGCCACTTTTATAAGCGCCTGATGATGAATACAATGTTCTAAATTATACAGTAATTCTCTGAAATAGTTGCTTTCAATTCGAATTTCCTCTCCATCAATAACTTGCAACAACTCGATGTTTTTATTTTTTTTATCTAAATTTTGTTGAATCAACACAATATTTTCAATAGCAAAATCGGTATCCGTTTGAATACAAGTATTTCGTTCTCTTTTATCATAATTCACAAGACCTGAATCATATTGATTTTCTAAACACTGAAACATCTCTATAATATGCCTTGTATGCTCTCCTATAGTTGCATTACTTAATTCTGCACAAGAATTTGAATATTCATTTTGTGACAATTGATTCAGCAAATCAATTAGTTCGTTTAAACTATTATTTATAGAAGGTATTAGCATATTTAAGTTTTAATTCAACAAATTCATTACTTTATTTCTATCCTTAAAAACTAAAGTAGCACAACAAAGAAAGGTAATTAGTGCCAAAATAAAAAGTGTACCACCATCATTTTTCACTTCAATCCCAAGTACGAACAGATGAACAAAAATCGCACCAACCATAACGCCACAACCCATTATAGCTCCAAAAAGTGAAGTTTTTGGTATTAAAATCAAAATTGCCGTAATCAACTCCGCTATTCCAGTACCAATTCTTCCATAAGGCTCTACACCCAAAGCAGAAAAACAAAACCCTTTCAAATCAGAACTTGAAAGGGTTTATAAAATCTTATGAATTTTATTTATGAAACTAATGTTCTTGAAATTACAATTCTTTGTATTTCAGAAGTTCCTTCATAAATTTGAGTAATTTTAGCATCACGCATCATACGTTCCACATGGTATTCAGCTACATATCCATTTCCACCGTGAATTTGAACAGCTTCAATTGTAGTATCCATAGCGGTTTGCGAAGCAAACAACTTAGCCATGGCGCCTGATTGTGAAATATCTTTCCCTTCATCTTTTTCAGAAGCTGCTTTCAAAACTAGCATTTTTGCAGCCATAATTTGAGTAGCCATATCCGCTAATTTGAAAGCGATTGCTTGGTGTTTGAAAATTTCTTTCCCAAAAGCTTTTCTTTCTTGTGAATATTTCAATGCCAATTCAAAAGCTCCGGTTGCAATTCCCAATGCTTGAGATGCAATACCGATTCTTCCGCCATTTAAAACTGACATTGCGAAATTAAACCCAAATCCATCAGCTCCAATTCGGTTTTCTTTTGGAACTTTTACATCAGTGAACATTAAAGAATGCGTATCTGATCCACGGATTCCCATTTTCTTTTCTTTTGGTCCAATATCAAATCCGGCCCAACCTTTTTCAACGATAAAAGCATTGATTCCTTTGTGTCCTTTTTCAATATCCGTTTGAGCAATTATAATATAGGTAGATGCCGAAGAACCATTGGTTATCCAGTTTTTAGTACCATTTAATAAGTAATGATCTCCTTTATCTATTGCAGTTGTTTTTTGAGAAGTGGCATCTGAACCCGCTTCTGGTTCTGATAGACAAAATGCTCCAATCACTTCCCCTTTTGCAAGTGGAACCAAATATTTCATTTTTTGCTCTTCATTGCAATATTTTTCTATACCGGCACAAACTAATGAATTATTTACAGACATAATTACTCCAGCAGAAGCATCAACTTTTGAAATTTCGGTCATAGCCAAAACATACGAAATACTATCTAAACCGGATCCGCCATATTTAGGATCGACCATCATTCCCATGAAACCCAAATCAGCCATCATTTTCACTTGTTCAGTAGGAAACTTTGAATGTTCGTCTCTTTCTATAACTCCAGCTAACAATTCAGCATTTGCGAAATCTCGTGCCGCTTGTTGAATCATTAAATGCTCTTCAGTCAGATTAAAATCCATATTTTTATAGTAAATTAAATGTTCTTAAATTTGTCGACAAAAGTAATTATTAAAAATCAGATTTCAAACGATTTCGTAAATTTAGCCAATGTTTAAAAAAAAGTATACCATTATCGGTGTTATGTCTGAAACTTCTCTCGATGGAGTAGATTTGGCGCATATTGTCTTTACTGTAAAAAATAATAAATGGGAATTTCAAATCTTGGAATCCGAAACCGTTTCGTATAGCATTGATTGGTTAAACAAATTGAAAATAGCGGTAGGTTTTTCTGAAGCTGCTCTCGAAAAATTAAATCAAGACTACACCCAACTTCTGGCTACCATTATTTCTGGTTTTATCGAAAAACACGAAATAAAAAATCTCGATGCCGTTTGTTCCCACGGACATACTATTCTACACCAACCACAAAACGGATTTACTTTACAAATTGGCAACTTACCCGAAATCGCGGCTTTAATTAACCAAACTGTAGTTTGTGATTTCAGAGTTCAGGATGTACAACTTGGCGGTCAGGGCGCTCCTTTGGTTCCTATTGGCGACCGAATTTTATTTTCTGAATACGATTACTGTATGAATTTAGGTGGTTTTTCGAATGTCTCTTTTGAACAAAACAACAAAAGAATCGCCTTTGACATTTCGCCTGTAAATACCGTTTTGAATTTTTATGCGAATCAATTGGGTTTGGACTATGATGACAAAGGCAGTATTTCAAGAACCGGAATTTGTAACGAAGACCTATTGAATGAATTAAATGCTTTGGATTTTTATCAAAAGAAACATCCTAAATCATTGGGTTTTGAATTTGTAAAAGAAACAGTTTTACCAATTATCGGCAGCTATTCCATTCCAATTGAAGATAAATTATGTACTTTTACGGAGCATGTGGCATTGCAAATTGCTTTGGCTTTGCCAAATAAAAACGGAAGCCTTTTTATCACTGGCGGCGGCGCTTACAATGATTTTCTTATGGAGCGCATTCAATTTCATTTACCGGAAATGACAATTATTATTCCGTCAACTAAAATCCTGGAATTCAAAGAAGCGTTGATTTTTGCTTTACTCGGCGTTTTAAAACTTAGAGGTGAAATTAATGTCTTATCAAGCGTTACTGGTGCCAAAACTGATCACAGTTCAGGAGTCGTTTATGATAATTGAAACATTTTAACTAAACTATATTTTCCTCATCGCTTAAAAAGACTAATTTTGCCAAAAATTTTAAACCTACACAACTCATGAGAAAGATCTTATTACCCTTATTTACACTGTTTTTACTTATTCAATCCAATATCACTACAGCGCAAACCCAATTTGATGTTAATGGTGTTATTGTTCCAAGAGAAATAAAATTCCAAAATAAAACGCTTCAGCTTAACGGATTTGGAACCAGATCAAAAATGATGATCGAAGTATACGTTCAAGCATTATACTTAACAACACTTTCTCAAGATGCAAAAGATATTATTGATAGTGATACTGAAATGGCTATCAGAATACAAATCACCTCTTCAATGGTTTCATCAGGTAAATTAACCCGAAATTTAAATAAAGGTTTTGAACTGTCTTCTAAAGATATTCTTGATACATTATTACCAAGAATGGAACAACTTAAAGGTATGTTAAGCGATGAAATTGTAGAGAATGATGTTTTTAATTTGATTTATAATCCTACTGACACTTCTGTTTGGGTTTACAAAAACGATAAATTAAAAGGCAAAATAGCAGGATTTGATTTCAAAAAAGCATTCTTTGGAATTTGGTTGTCGGACAATCCTGTGGGTGAAAATCTTAAAAAGAATTTATTAGGCCAGTAAAAATTATTGTCCGAAATTATTCCAGAAACACATAATTCGCATTATTCTATTTTTTATATTTGTCAAAAATAAACATATCGCAATAAATGAAAGATTTATTAAAGAAATTCGAAAATAAGGAACCTGAGATAGTTTTCCATTGGAAAGATGCCGAAACCGAAGCTGAAGGATGGACTGTCATCAATTCCCTTCGTGGTGGTGCAGCCGGTGGTGGAACTCGTATGAGAAAAGGCTTGGATATGAATGAAGTTTTGTCTTTGGCAAAAACTATGGAAGTGAAATTTTCGGTTTCTGGACCTGCTATTGGCGGTGCTAAATCCGGAATTAATTTTGATCCAAATGATCCAAGAAAAAAAGGCGTTTTACAACGTTGGTATAAAGCCGTTTCTCCTTTATTGAAAAGTTACTACGGAACTGGCGGTGATTTGAATGTAGATGAAATTCACGAAGTGATTCCAATGACGGAAGAATGTGGCGTTTGGCATCCGCAAGAAGGTGTTTTTAACGGTCACTTCAAACCAACCGAAGCGGACAAAATCAACAGAATTGGACAATTGCGTCAAGGTGTGGTGAAAGTGATTGAAAATCCAAAATTCTCTCCTGATGTTTCCAGAAAATATACTATTGCTGACATGATTACCGGTTATGGCGTTGCCGAAGCCGTTCGTAATTATTACACTATTTATGGTGGAGACGTAAAAGGGAAGAAAGCAATCGTACAAGGTTTTGGAAATGTAGGTTCAGCTGCTGCTTTTTACTTAGCCGAAATGGGTGCTAAAGTAATTGGTATCATCGACAGAGATGGTGGATTAATCAACGAAGATGGATTCACTTTTGAAGAAATAAGAGCCTTATTCCTTGCAAAAGACGGAAACAAACTGGTTGCCGAAAATATGATTCCTTTTGAAGAAATCAATCAAAAAATCTGGACAATTGGCGCTGAAATATTCACTCCATGTGCCGCTTCCAGATTAGTAGCTCAATCTCAAATTGACAGCTTAATTGCTAACGGTCTTGAAGTAATTTCTTGTGGTGCGAATGTTCCTTTTGCCGACAAAGAAATCTTTTTTGGTCCAATTATGGAAGATGTAGATCATAAAGTGAGTTTAATTCCTGACTTTATTTCTAATTGTGGTATGGCGCGTGTTTTTGCTTACTTCATGGAAAAGAAAGTACAAATGACAGATGAAGCTATTTTCCAAGACACTTCGGAAATCATTAAAAAAGCAATTGAAAAAGCACATAATTTGAATCCAAGTAAAACAAATATTAGTGCTACTGCTTTTGAAATCGCATTGAAGCAGCTTACTTAAAATAAAATAGCATTCTTTATATTTATCGGAAAAGGGATTAAGCAGATTTTAAAATCTATTTAATCCCTTTTCTCATTTCTAGTTTTAAGCGAAAAGGTAGTTTTTACCGCTAATTCGTTGATTTTAATGAAAATTTCTATCTAAAATTAACCACTTTAAGCGGAATTCCCACACACGAGTGAAGCGAACTGACGAAGTAAATTAGTTTCTCTAAAATCTCAAAATTCAAGTTTTCAAAAAATAAATTTGCGGATCTGCGGTTATTTTAAAAACTCATGTGTTAACCGTGTTATATTACGGCAGTAGCTTTTTACTCTTAACAATTTTTAGTACTTTTCAACGTTTTTTAGTAATACACTTTTTAAAATTTAAAATACAAATGAGTTCCACCATTTCATCAGATCAAAAGAAATCCTTAGCACTATCCATTCTTTTGTATGCGACAATGTTGTTAATTTTATTTTTCATCCGATTTTGGCCACCTGCAAACATGGATGAACTTGCTGGCGGCGGAGGTGGCGGTGGCGTTACCGTAAATTTTGGCGACAGCGATTTCGGTTCTGGAGCAAATTATAAAAGTGAAGTTTTGGAAGTAAAAAATCAAACCAGACAAACGCCTGCAAAATCAACTCCGGAGGAAGCTATTTTATCTCAAGAAAATAGCACTGAAGAAAGTGTTGTGATTCCGCCGAAAGAAAAAACTAAAAAACCAACAGTAGTTGTAAAAGAAGAAACAAAACCAGTGGTTGTAAAACCTAAAGTTTCTAATAATACAAATGATGCTTTATCCAGTATATTAAAAGGTTCTAATAAAGGCGGCGATGGCGATGACAAAGCAGCCGGAAACAAAGGAAAAGCTAACGGAAGCTTGAGTTCTAACGGTTATTATGGAACGGGTGGTTCCGGTGGAGGAACTGGCGGAGGAAACGGAACTGGAACTGGAATAGGAACTGGCAGCGGATATGGCTCCGGAAGCGGTGGAGGAACCGGAAGTGGTTCTGGCGGAGGAGTTGGATATTCGTTAGGAAACAGAAAAGCATTATCTAAACCCGCACCAAAATACACTTGCAACGAACAAGGAAAAGTCGTAGTAGAAGTTTCTGTTGACAGAACCGGAAGGACTGTAAATGCAGTTGCCGGCGTAAAAGGAACAACAAATACTGCAAAATGTTTATTAGATCAAGCCAGAATTGCTGCGATGAACACAAGATGGGATGCGAGCAGTGATGCCCCAGAAAAACAAGTCGGTAAGATTGTTTACAATTTCAATTTGAATTAAAACAATTAGGAGCACCACTTTTTCGTTTTTTAACAACACTTGTCCCGCTGTACGTTCTATCTTTTTATAAGGTGAAGAAAAATCACCTTATAAAAAAGGATGCCACTCCCATCGGGGCTAGGTTACAGCTCTATTTTTCATAACATCTTTCCCTGGGTTGGAACAAATTAGTAATGGATTTTGTCATTGCGAGGAACGGGCGCCATCGCATAACGGGAGCAACAACTGGGATTGCTTCGTTCCTCGCAATGACAGTTAAGGCTATGTGCTTTGCACTATACATTTGGTGGTTTACGAATTTGCGTGAGGGATTACTTCACATTATATTTTTTCTCATAGGAGTTCAGTGAATTTCATTTGGAGCAAGTACCGAAGTACTGCGGATAGCCCGACCGCAATAGAAAAAGGGGCTAATCAGCTTAGTGTTGATTAGCCCCTTTTTCTATTGTGGTCACACCCAAATGATGCGATTGCTTCGTAAAAACTCGCAATGACAGTTACTTGGGACTGGTAGCAATCACAAACTTCAGATTATTCTTCACTCCTATTTGCAGTACGTCAACTAAATCTTGTACTTGCAAGTTAAATGGAATTCTCACAATAACTGTTTGATCTTTCTCTGAATTCATCTTAGACATCAAAGCCGTTTCGAGTTCTTCAAATGAAACCGCTTGCTTGTCTATGTAGAATTTTTTATCCTCAGTAACAGATAAACTGATGTATTGCTTGTTTGTTTTCTCGTTAGATTTGGCTTTTGGCAATGTCATTTTGATAACATTAGGATTGGCCAACGTTGATATAATCAAGAAAAACAACAACAAGAAAAACATAATATCACTTAATGACGAAGTAGCCACCTCGGCATGAAATCTTCTTTTTCGTTTTATAGACATGTTACGATCTTTGAATAATATTTACAAACTCTAATATTTGTTTTTGAATTTTTAAAGCAAAATTATCAATCTTGCCGTTTAATAAATGATATCCGCTATACGCAATAATACCAACGATTAATCCAGCACCACTACTGATCATTTTCTCATACAATCCTCCGGAAATGTTACCAATACTAATATTTTCAGTTACCGAAATACTATAAAATATTTTAATTACTCCTGAAATAGTTCCAATAAATCCAAGTGTAGGCGCAATTCCCGCAATAAGTCCCAAATGACCTAAATGCTTTTCCATCCCTCCTATTTCGATATCTGCAGCACGATCCATATTGGATTCAATCTCAATAATTGGTCTCCCGATAACCAGAATCCCTTCTCTTACAATATTTCCCGAAGCGGTATTGTTTCTTTCTGCAATAGATCGAGCCAAATCAAGATTTCCTGAATTTAGATTATCGCGCACATCGCGCATCAAAAGAGTATCAATTTTTGATGCTTTAATGATATACAAATAGCGTTCAATAATCAGATAAAAAGTGTAAAATAATAGAATCCCGATTGGGATAAGCCACACACCACCTTTTAAAAGGAATCCTAAAGTGGATATTTCGGTATTTGGAGCAATTTTTTCAATAACTACGTTTGAAGCAGCGTTGGTAATGGTGTCGGCCTGTAATTGTATAAAACTAAACATATAATATTATTGTATTTTAATCATTAATTCTAAAAATTATTTCAATTTTGCACTAAAGATACTTTTCGATGTACTATTAAACTAAAAAAATCGAGAAATATTTTAAACAACGACTATTTTATTACAAAAATGAACTATCAGGAAACCATAAATTGGATGTTTAACCAGCTCCCGATGTACCAACTTCAGGGCGCTTCGGCCTATAAAAAAGATTTAACCAACACGCATTTACTCATAGCTCATCTTGACAATCCACAAGAAAAAATAAAGTGTATTCATGTTGCGGGAACCAACGGAAAAGGTTCCACTTCGCACATGTTGGCATCCATACTTCAAGAATCGGGTTATAAAGTTGGGTTATATACTTCACCCCATTTAAAGGATTTCCGGGAACGTATAAAAATTAACGGAAAAGATATTTCTGAAGAATTTGTTACTGATTTCATCAATGAACACAAAAGTTTTTTCGAATCAAACGACATGAGTTTTTTCGAAATGACCGTTGGATTAGCCTTCGATTATTTTGCCAAAGAAAAAGTAGACATCGCCGTTATTGAAGTGGGTATGGGCGGAAGATTAGATGCCACTAATATCATCACTCCATTAGTTTCGGTTATTACCAATATAGGATTGGATCACACGCAATTTTTGGGCAACACACTTGAAGCTGTCGCTTTTGAAAAAGCGGGAATCATAAAGCCAAATATCCCCGTAATTATTGGAGAATACACTCCTGAAACCAAACCTGTTTTTTTGGCAAAAGCCAAAGAATGCAATTCAGAAATCTATTTTGCTTCTAATTTAGTTTCAGAAACCTATCCTTCTGATTTAATTGGCGATTATCAAATACACAATAAAAAGACGGTATTACAAACTGTTTCTGTTTTAAATAGTCAGAACGAATTTAAAATCACTCCGGAAAATACAAAATCCGGTTTATTAAATGTGGTAAAAAACACCGGACTTCAAGGAAGGTGGCAACAATTGAATGAGTTCCCAAAAGTTATTTGCGACACGGCACACAACAAAAACGGACTGGAAATTGTTTTAAAACAAATACAAAAAGAAGATTTTGATACTTTACATATTGTTTTGGGAGTAGTAAATGACAAAGATTTAGATGAAATTTTGCCTTTATTCCCTAAAAAAGCAAATTATTATTTCTGTAAACCCAATATTCCTCGCGGGCTGGATGTTCTAATTCTAAAACAAAAAGCAGCAACTTTCGAACTAAAAGGCGAAGTATATATTTCTGTTTCAGAAGCTTATCAAAAAGCAATTGAAAACGCTGCAAAATCTGATTTTATATACATTGGCGGAAGCACCTTTGTCGTAGCAGAAATTTTATAATTTTTTTGATTTTTACTTGCAAATCTAGAAAAGTGGCGTATATTTGCACACGCAATAACGGAAACGAAAGTAACTAAATTGCATTAGGGCGATTAGCTCAGCTGGTTCAGAGCACCTCGTTTACACCGAGGGGGTCGGGGGTTCGAACCCCTCATCGCCCACATAAAGACAAATAAAGCCACTGGAAGACAGTGGCTTTTTTTTTCAATATACTTTCATATATTAATATTACCTAGCTAAATTTTACTGTCTCAAAAAAACAGATCTCGATTTACCCCAAAAAAAACAATCTTGTATACTTTTTGTGAAGTATTAAAACTTTACCGATAACACAAACAAAGCCACTGAAAGACAGTGGCTTTGTTTTTTTTTAGAGTAGCGGGAAGCATTAAAATATCTAACCAATTTATTGAAGATTTTTATAAAGTTGCAACAAGAATTTGAATTCTTTTTTAGATTGAAACATAAATGGTATTAAAATCTATATCCAGCACTCAGTCCAAATTTAGCACCAATAGTATGGTCTGTTTTATCTGCATTGAATAATATACCGCCATAACCAACATTTGCTTCAAAAAGAAATCCGCTTTTACTGACCCATTTCCAGCCTCCGCCGGCACCGAGAGCAAAATTAATAACGTCGGGATTTTCGGTATATATTGAATGATCTTCTGAAGCGTATATTTTTTTGCCATCTGTTGAAGCCAGCATTCCAAATCCTTCAACAAACCAGCCTGATGCGTATTTTTTACCAAAATATCTTCTGTAATACGGAGATATTGAATAATTTAAATCTTTTTCATTCTTTGTATTGTCAAACACATAATAAAAAGAAAGCCCTAATGACGAATTATGATTTAAATGTCTTTCGTAACCAACCTGAAAAGATTGCCATAAAGGAGCAATCGCATTTAACTTAATTTCATTATTTTTCTGATAAGGATTTGCATCAGTTTCATTTTGAGCATTCACAGAATAAAAGGCAAACAAAAGGATAAGTAGTAAAAAGTTTTTTTTCATAAAAAGTGATTTTTAATTATTAAGTTTTAGAAAAAGAAATAACCAACAGATAATTGAAGTACTCCATTTTTATTTTTACCAGAATAATTATCTAAATTATTAATGTCAGTTAATCCCAGATTATATCTTACACCAAAATTAAGTCCGTTGTCAAGTTTATAGCCTAAGCCAAAATTAACACCAAAATCAAAAGTATTAAACGAATCTTTTACATCTGTCTTTTCATTTTTAGCAGAAAGTAAAAAACCTATTTGCGGTCCGGCCTCAACACTCAATCCTTTTGTTAAATAATATTTTCCCATTAAAGGAATGTTCAGATAACTTAAGGCAATTGTATTATCATTGAAACTATATCCCTGACCGGAATACATTAATTCTGGTTGAAAAGAAAATTTATCTGAAATGGGAATTTCTGATAAAACACCAAAATTAAATGATGTTACGGCACCAATACCTTTGGTATTATCTCCGCTGATAGATGCAAAGTTTAAACCTCCTTTAGCGCCAAATTTAATTTCTTGGGCGTTAACATTTGCAAATCCTAAAACTGTAACAACAGCTAGCAATAAAAATTTTTTCATAAAAAGTGATTTGAATTATTTAAGTGCAAAATTGGCATACGAAAAACTAGAAAAGGTTTCAAAAGCTTAAAAATGGATAAATCGGTACTTATTTGCTGTTGTTTTTATATTCATTTGGTGTCTGACCAGTAACTTTTTTAAAGGCTTTATAAAAAGTCGTTTTTGAAGTAAACCCAGATTCTAATCCCATCGCCAGCAAATTATAGTTTTCATATTCAGAATTTGAGATCATTTCCTTGACAGCTTCAACCCGGTATTGATTGATGTAATGGGCAAAGTTGTCTCCTGTTATCGTGTTTATAATTTGTGAAACATATCCCGCGCTTATGCCTAGTTTTTCAGCGACTTTTTCTCTGTTTAATGTGCTGTCAGTATAAATGTGCTGATCTTTGCAAAGAAGTTCTAGTTTTTGAAAATAAAGATTGTCTGCCGTGATAGATTCCCTATATTCTTCGGGCGTATTATTTTCTACAATTTGCAGATTGGTATGCGAAATAGCTAAATCTTTATTTAGAAAACTGTAGATAGCATCTTTGTTTTTGGCCAGTTTGTATTTGTAAATGCCTATGTAAGCTGTCCAGTGCATTATGAATGTTGCCGATAAAGCCAGACCACTCATAGTAGAGGAAATGTCTGAATGAAAAAACAGACCAACCAAATAAGTAGTTAGCCAGACAAATAATAGCAAATACATGATAGTTAATAAGGTAATAACCCATTTTTTCTCTTGAGGGTCTTTTAAATACCTTATCATAAAATAAGAGTAAAGAGGTAGAAACAGGATGATGGTAACGGCCAGTAAAAGCTGAATCAGCTGAAGTATATTGATTAGGTACATGTAGGACTCAGGAATTTTATAAATTCCTGCTACATTGTCAAGACAGACTGTAATATTAAGAATACTGTTATAGGCAAATGGAATATAACACAAATAAGTTTTTTGTTTGTTTTTTACCGAATCATCAATGCGGTTTATAATAAACAGAAATGTGAAAACAGGTAATAGAAATATCCAATCGATAGCGTCTATAAAGCGTAATAAGGGATAGGATGTAAACACATCTTCAATTTCAAAAACATAATTTAGTAAAACGATTGAAAGTGCAAATAGTAAGCCTGCCAGATATCTATTTGATTTACTATTGAATAAGGAAGACTTTAAAATAATTAAACCTAAGACTATTCCCTGGAAAATCGCAATATTTAAAAGTGTTGTATAAATCAATTTTTTAATATAAAAGTTATTTTTAAGATTTGTTTTGGGATATCATGGTAATTAGTTTTTTTAAAAACATAACTTATTTCATACGAATTGATAAGGCGAATTTATAGTAATACTGATGACTTTCTTAAGGGATTAAGAAATGATTAACTAAATGATTTATTAATTTATATAAAAAAATAACTTAAGGATTTTTTTTAAGAGTCTGATTTGTAAAGGCTGTTACAAAAATATTTTTGGATTTCTACCTGTTGAAATACTACTGTATAAGGACGGATTTGTTCAGTTTTAAGGAATTGAAACTTTAGCTGTTTTTTCTACCTGTTTTTTTGACGATACGAATCAACTTAATCATTTTGAAATTTATATGAAATTAAATTGTTTGCTTTTTACTGCTGAGATTTTGTTTGCGGTATCTGAATCTGAATGAATTTTAGAGTGGTTCTTCTCAGGGAATATGTAGTTTGTTAGAAAGAGTGAAATATATAATAAAAAAAGCTCCAGATTTCTCTGAAGCTTATACTTAGTAGCGGGAACAGGACTCGAACCAATTTTAGTATAATCCATGAAGTCTGGGAAAGACAAACAAGACTAATTATGAACATTACTTTGTTATAATTAGCATTTGAATGTTTAACGGGCTTACTTTAAGGCGTCAAAAAATGTCAAAACAGGTATTAAGTGTTCGATTGCTATCTCTGTCACTCCACAAAAAACTCCATTAGAAATAATGGAGTTTTTTTTATGCCTTTTTCTTTAAATCACCAACCTTGGGTCAATCCGTTCTTGACGACTTCTTCGTATTTTTCTTTATCGAAACTATATAAATTTGGAGCTTTATGGGCTACATTACTTTTCTTCTCGTCCAGCTTGGTCAAAATCCCGATTGCCGTTATTTTGCGCAGAAAATTTCTTCGGTCGAGTTTTCTACCCAATATAGTTTCATATAGTTTTTGTAGTTCCGGGATGGTAAATTTTTTAGGAAGCAAATTAAATCCTACTGGCATTAAATTCAATTCCATACGAAGTGTTTCCAATGCTTTGTCCAGAATTTGCCTGTGATCTAAAACTAATTCCGGCACTGCATTATGGTCAATCCACTCCACAATTTCATTTTTTCCATCTGGTTGCGGAATCGTTTTTAAAAAATCAACTAAGGCATAATAACCAACTGTTACAAAACGGCTAGCAAACCATTTTCCTTGGTCTAAAGGTATTCCGTAAAAGTCCAGAATACCATTACTAAAATCAACATCACACCTTCTAGCAGCTCCGAATGTGGAAAACTGCCTTAGAAAAATTCCTTTTAGTCCTGTTCTACCATGCAAAACGGTAACTGCAGCCTGATCAATATCTTCGTTTACAGATACAAAACCTCCAGGCAAAGCCCATTTATCACTGTACTTTGTTTTGATCAATAACACTTTAAGCTGATTGTCATGAAATCCGAAAATCACACAATCTATTGACAAACCCGGCTGATAATTTTCCTTGTTATCTAAAATGGCTTTTAACATGCGATCTATCTAGTAATTAAATTATACCCTTTGAAAGACGCAATTTAGTTCATTTTTTTAAGAAAATAAAGGAGCATACAATTTTAAAAATTTATCATTTTTTGCTTTCAGTTTAAAACAACTTCTAAACTAAATTCCCTTTTATCAAATTTGTGTTCCTAATTTAAATAGCATAACTACAAGTTCGTTAGAAAACAGATCTGGAGTCAATACTTTTTTCATTTAAAACTCAATCGATAGTACTTCTAAGAATACTGTCGATTGGTTTTTTATTTATTTCACTAATTCGAAAGAGTCTTTCAAACGGATGTCTGCCGAAGATGAACCAATCATTAAATCAAAATCTCCTGGTTCAGTAATCCATTCTAATGCGGCATTGTAAAAAGATAATTTTTCTTTGTCTATGATAAATTTCACCACTTTAGTTTCACCCGCATTCAGTTTTATCTTTTGAAAATCTTTCAACTCAATTATCGGACGAACAACTGAACCTACTTTGTCTCTCAAATACAACTGAACTACTTCTTCACCTGCCACTTTTCCTGAATTTTTCACATTTAACGAAACAACAATCTTTTCAACACTTTTAATTTTATTTTTGGATAATGTCAAATCAGAATATTCGAAAGTAGTATAACTCAATCCATAGCCAAAAGGAAATCTAGGGCTGTTTTTTAAATCGGTATACGCCGAAACATAATTTATTTCCGTTTCATTTTTAGCCGGTCTTCCTGTGTTGAAATGATTGTAGTAAATAGGAATCTGACCTTCCGCTCTAGGAAAAGACATGGGTAATTTCCCCGAAGGATTATAATCCCCAAATAAAACATCAGCAATGGCATTTCCTGCTTCGCTGCCCAACCACCACGTGTAAGCAATTGCAGGAATAGTATCTGCAGTCCAATTAAAAATAAGCGGTCTTCCGGCGTTAATCAAAACTACAACTGGCTTTCCAGTCGCTTGAATCGCTTTTACCAATTCTTCCTGAACGCCAGGTAAATGAATATTGCTGCGGCTTTTAGCTTCACCACTCATATCAGCTCTTTCACCAATACTCAAGATTACAACATCGGCCTGATTGGCAACAGCAATTGCTTCCGCAAAACCATCCTTATTATCACCTTCAATTTCACAACCTTTGGCGTAAAGCAATTTAGTTGAATTCCCTATTTTATTTTGTACACCTTCCCATTGGGAAACAACTTGTTTGTCATAATCCAGCCCTGGCAATTCCACTGCCCAAAAACCCATGTTTTGCTTGTGTTCTTTAACCAAAGGTCCAATAAAAGCTATCTTTTTTGTGTCTTTAGAAAGTGGTAAAATGTTTTTATCATTCTTCAATAAAACGATACTTTTTGCTGCAATATCTCTGGCTACTTTTCTGTGCTCCGGATTGTTCAACGCAGCTTGCTCTCTTTCCGGATTGGAGTATTTATAAGGATTTTCAAAAAGTCCTAATTCAAATTTCTTGCGTAAAATTCTTTTTACGGCATCATCAATCAAGGCAATTGGCACTTTGTTTTCTTTAACTAATTCCGCTAAATGGTATCGATATGCATTGCTTTCCATATCCATATCGCTTCCTGCAGTTATGGCTTGTAATGCAGCTTCTTTATTGTCTTTTGAATATCCGTGATTGACCATTTCTCCTATTGAACCCCAATCGGAAACTACGAAACCTTGAAAATTCCATTTCCCTTTAAGAATGTCTCTTTGCAGGTATTTATTCCCTGTTGCCGGGATTCCGTTGATATCATTAAACGAATTCATAAAAGTAGCCGCTCCTGCATCCAAAGCTGATTTGAAAGGAGGCAAATACGTTTCCCAAAGCATTCTTTCACTCATATCAACTGAGTTGTAATCTCTTCCTCCAACAGCAGCTCCGTAAGCAGCAAAATGTTTCACGCAAGCCATCACAGAATTAACATCGCCCAAATTTCCTTGAAAACCTTTGACTCTGGCGTAGGCAATTTTCGAACCTAAATAGGTATCTTCTCCTGCTCCTTCCATTACTCGTCCCCAACGCGGATCACGAGCAATATCAACCATGGGCGCAAACGTCCAGTGAATTCCACTCGCAGAAGCTTCCACAGCAGCGATTCTTGCCGAAAGTTCCATCGCTTCTAAATCCCAGCTCGCAGCTTCCGCCAATGGAATAGGAAAAGTAGTTTTATAACCGTGAATAACATCCTGACCAAATAACAAAGGGATTTTCAATCGGGATTGCATGGCCAATTCTTGATATTGGCGGGTATATTTAGTCCCTATAACATTCAACATCGAACCAATTAAACCTGTTTTAATTTCGGTTTCTTTATTTGGATTTATGGTTATGGGTCCAGTTGCCTGATTATTTCCCGTATATTGATTGAGTTGTCCAATTTTCTCTTCAAGTGTCATTTGCTTTAGCAAAGCATTCACTTTTTGGTCTACTGTTTTTTGTTGTGAAAAACTTACAAATGAAGAAATAACAAAAAGCAAACTGAACGTTATTTTTTTCATAATTAATATATTAATGTTTGAATAGCGTGAGGCAGGATAGAAACTTCAGTTGCTTTTGTTCCAATACACAAACTATACTTCAGTTTCTTGTCCGTTTTGTTCATAACAACCGTTACTACTTTTCCGTCCTGATTTAAAAAAGAAGTAGTCATTAAATAACTTTGACTGGCAACACTGCTAATTCTTTTTGCACTTTTCCCAATAAATTTAGAGAAATGACCAATAAAATAATAGGAAGGCGTATAGATTAATCCCCCTGTTTTTGTATTGCCATGTATAGGCGAAAAACAAAAATTACCCACATGATTTGGACCTCCATTTTCATCCAAAAGAATATTCCAGTCTGTCCAACCTACTGTTCCGTTATTAAAATCATGAATCATAGATTCCCCATATCGTTCTCCATTTGCCCAAAGTTGCAATTTTTTAGTGTCAAATTTTTCAACACAACCTTCCGTGAAAATCAAGTTTTTGTCAGGATACATTTCGTTTACTTTTCCAACATTTTCAAACATTGAGCTTCCTCCGCTCCAGCTTTCATACCAATGAAAACCAATTCCCCAAACATATTTATTAGCTTCCGGGTCATCTAAAATTGTACTCGCTCTTTGAGCCAGTAAATCTCTGTTATGATCCCAAACTATTATTTTCTTATCACCAAACCCTGCTTTTTTCAATGTTGGTCCCAGGTATTTTTTCAGGAAATCACGTTCTTCTTCAGCCGTATAAATACAAGACTCCCAGGTTTGAGTAGCCATTGGCTCATTTTGAATCGTTAATCCCCAAACTGGAATTCCTTCTTTCTGGTAGCTATTAATAAATTTTACATAATAATTTGCCCAAGACTGATAAAATTCCGGTAATAATCTACCGCCTCTCAGCATGTTTTTTGTATCCTTCATGAAAGCTGGCGGACTCCATGGACTTACATATACTGTAGCCTTACCTCCTGTCGTTGCAATTGCTTTTTTTATTAATGGAATTCTGAATTCTTTATCATGCTCAATATTGAAACTTTTTAGCGCTGCGTCACCTTCATCTACATAAGTGTAACTTCCCGAACTAAAATCACAACTGTGAATATTAGTTCTTATTATTGAATACCCAATTCCTTTTTCTTTGTCGTAATATGCATTTAAGAATTCTTGTTGACTTTCTTTGGTTAATTTCGCAAAAACCTCAGCACTCGCATCCGTTATTGCTCCACCAATACCCAAAAATGTCTGAAAGGTTTTGCTTGGATTCACAAAAACACACAGTTGCGTTTCAAGAGGTTGCTTTAAATCCGTGAATTGCAGATTATCAGTTTTTGACAATCTTAAATTCGTACCATCAGCAGAAGTATAAACAGTAACTGTCTTATCTTTTGTAGAAAAAGACACTGGTTTTGTTTTGTTTTTTTGTTGTGCTATGGCAAAAAAAGATACTGCCAAAAGTGCTGTTGTTATTATTTTTTTCATGATGTAAGTAGTATGTATAGATGTTATTTTACCAGATATAGGTTCCTACCGAACCCGCTTCCAATGATGTTGTAACCCAAGTTCCATTGTATTTAATATTAAAAATTTCGGATGTGTTTCCATCATTTTCAACAATTAAAACCTTTTTTCCGTTAGGTGTTTTAAAAGCCACATTGTTCAAGTTGCCACTAAGGTTACTAGCAATTCTCACAGAACTTGCAGGGACAAATTTAGAAGCATGAGCAATAATATAATATCCTACATTTCTTGTAAAACTATCACTGCTGTTTATTGTTAGTGCGCCTTTACAAGTAGTGCAACCGCCTGGAGTGTTTGGTCCAAAAGAAGCGTTATTCGCTAAATTCCATTCTAATGCTGTTTTACTCCAATTTCGCATCGAACCGATAATTACATTTTTGACATGCCATTTCAAATCACCATCAAAACTTCCTGTAGAAGACGTGTATTGCTCCGTAAAATAGATGTTTTTATTAGGAAAAGCATTATGAACTGTTGACAAAGCACTTATATCCCCTTCGTACAAATGAAATGCAGAACCGTCAACATAAGGATTCGCTGCTGGATCATTCAGCACTGCAATTGGATACTCGGGTTTGTTGCAATTATGGTCATACGCCACAATTTTGGTTGACAAATTTGCAGCCTTGAAAGCAGGACCTAAATGATTTTTTATAAAATCAGCCTGATGCAATGCAATCATCAACATACTTGGATTATTGCCCGGATGCAACGGTTCGTTTTGAGGTGTAATGGCATCAATGGTGATTCCTTCGGCTTTCATTGTTTGAATGTATTTTACAAAATATTTTGCATAAACTGCGTAATACTCTGGTTTCAAACTTCCACCTACAAAACCATTATTGTCTTTCATCCAAACTGGTGGTGACCATGGAGTTGCCATGATTTTAATATTTGGATTAATTGCCACAATTTCTTTTAGCATTGGAATCAAATCCGTTTTATCTGGTGCCAAACTAAAATTGTCCAGATTTACATCCGTTTGTCCGCTTGGTAAATCGTCATAAGTAAATGGCGTTGCATTCAAATCTGAAGCACCAATACTAATTCTTAGATAGCTTATTGCAATGGAATTGTCATTGGCACCAAACAATTCTTTTAATAATTCTTGTCTCTTTTGTGCGTTTAATTGATTTATAACCTGGGCACTTCCTCCCGTTAAAGTATATCCGAAACCATCGATTGTTTGAAACGTTTTAGCATCATCAACCTCGATATTAGCATAATTATTATAGGTTGTACCAAATGCTAAAATTGATGTTTGCTTTTGAAGCGCCACACTTTGATTGCCTTTTGTCAACCAAAAATCCATTTCATTTGTTACTGCTACCGGCGGAGTCGGCGTTGGAACTGGGCCAACAGTGTCTCCAGACGGAGAGCATTTTGACATAAGCAGCGTGAGGGTTAGTACAACTAAAAATTTCATAGTGTGTTTTATAGTGTTCATAATTTATTTCAAGTTTATTTCAACATAAACCGGCAAATGATCTGATGGGTATTTCAAGTCTTTTGAATCGCTCAAAACGGCATATTTTTTTACTTTCAAAATACTATTCTTCGAAATAAAAATATAGTCTATCAATTTAGTTACGGGTTCGTTGTGTTTAAAATTGTTGAATGTTCCATAAGGACCAAAAGGTTTTTCATGTGTAACATCTCGGCAATCATCCATTGCTTTTTTAAGCATTATCATTCTGTCTTCTTTAGGCTCTGAGTTTAAATCGCCCATAAGAATCACGGGATAATTTTTAGTGTTTAATCCCTTAATTTTCGAAAGAATTAATTGTATTCCTTTGGTTCTGGCGGCTACACCAATGTGATCCAAATGTGTATTAAAAACCCAAAATAGTTGTTTTGTTTTCAAATCCTTGAACAGCGCATATGTACAAACTCTATTGTAAGCAGCGTCCCAACCTTTTGAAATTTTATCCGGCGTTTCAGAAAGCCAGAACGTATTGCTTTCTTTAACCGTAAACCTTTCTTTTTTATAAAAAATATTGGACGATTCTCCTTGCCCTATTCCGTCTCTTCCAATACCTACATTATTATATTCCAAAAGTGAAGTTGAAATATCAACAACTTGATTGGGTCTTGCTTCTTGGACACCAAAAATATCAGGATTGTAAAATTGAATTTGTGAAGTGAAATAATCTTTACGATGATTCCAATCATTCTCTCCATCACTGGCTACATCTAAACGAATATTATACGTCATCACTTTCAATGTTTGCGCATTGGAAAAAGCCCCCATTAGAATGAAAACTATCGAAATAATTATTTTCTTTGACTGCTTCATTTTTTTATTTTAAATTCATATTCTTCATTAGAGCTTCTATCCAACTTACAAATAGAAGCCCCCAATGAAGACCTAACAAAACCTAACAAAAACATAATTAATTATAAACCCTAATATAATCTACCTCAAAAGTGGAAGCCGAAAAGTTAGGATCTATTGCTCCACCAAAATTTCCTCCCATTGCACAATTTATGATTAAGAAAAAATTTTGATTAAAAGGAAAACTAGCCGAATTTGAAAACGTATAAAACAACTGATTATCAACGTAAAACTTAATTGATGCTGCTGACCAATCTATAGCATAAACGTGAAACTCTGTGGAAGCATTAGGAACCATAACCGTACTGGTATCTGGTGTGTTTCCTGAACGTCCCGGAGAATGCAAGGATCCATGAACTCTGTTTTGGCTGTTGCCAACATGTTCCATAATATCAACTTCTCCACAAGCAGGCCAACTGGCAGTATTTATATTGCTACCTAACATCCATAAAGCGGACCAAGTCCCAGCACCCAAAGCCAATTTTGCTCTAATTTCTACTCTTCCGTATTTGAAAGAAAATTTATCTTTTGTAAGAATTCGAGCCGAAGTATAATTGCTTCCGCTGAAACTTTCTTTTAGCGTTTTAATTTTCAACAAACCATCTTGAACAATTACGTTTTCCGGTCTGTTCGTGTAATACTGGGATTCGTCATTTCCCCAGCCACCAGCACCTAAATCATAACCCCATTTTGAACTATCGGGTGCTCCATTGACATTAAACTCATCCGACCAAACTAAAACAGAGCCCACGAAAACCGTTACTGAAATAGTGGAAGAAACAAATTGTCCTGAATTATATGCTGACACATATATAACATAGGTATTAGTCCCCGCTGTTGTATAGGTGTAAGTAAAACTTCCATTTGTTAGCTCTTTAGTTTCTCCATTACCAAGTAAAATTTTATAGGAAGTGGCATTAGTTGCACTGATGTTAAAATTAACTGTCCCGCTACCATCTCCATTTGGATTTTGTGCCGTTGCACCAGCTACTGTTGCTGAAACCGAAAGATTTGAAGGTTTTATCACTTCCCCGTCCCCGTCATTGCGATCAATATTACTGCAAGAAAGCAATAAAAAAATCCCAACCAAAGCCGTAAAATCTATGAAAATTTTCATTCTTGTTTACTATGTAAGGATTAAAAATTTAAGCTTCTATAAAATTACAGAAGCTTAAATTAGGCTTGTTTTATATTCCTCTTAACTCAATATTATCTACAGAGATTCCATCCTTAAGATTCTCACCTCCACATTTAATAACCAAATAAACTGTTCCTGTAGCAGTTGCCTTATAGGTCCCAACATTATCTGTTCCTCCACATCCTACACTTGAAATTTTTCCAGAAAATGCCGATCCGCCACAACCTGCCCAAGTATTTATTGAACGTATTTTGCCTCCGGCAGAATAATCGTTGTTTTGAATTGGAATTGTTGGAGATACAAAAACTTCAAACCATGTATTTGACACACCACTTGTAGAAGAAGCCACCATATCAACTTTATATGTCCTGCCAGAAACTACACTGATAGCTTGATAAAACCCTTGCTGATTCCAACCGCCTCCTGTAACTGTTGCTTTTCCATTTGCAAAAGCCCAAGAAGTTCCAGACGCACTAATATTTAAAACCGTCCATTTACTTATATCGGAATTTGTATCCAATTTACCCCCTTCAACTAAATTTCCTGAAACAGGATCCGGAGTGGTAACAGTAATCATTTGAGTTGTTGGGGTCGCCGCACTACCGCCTTTACCATAAACATTATGTGTAATATTATAAACACCTACATCTGGTAGAAATAAAGATTTATCTGCAGTTCCTGCAACTGAACCAGCTCCGTCATCAAAATTCCAAAAATGAAACACAAAATCCGTTGAATTCGGGCTAGAGGCTAAATTAAAAGTATTAGCATTTGAACCTGGAGTTATTGTAAATCCAGAATTTAACCCTTCTGTCCTTAGACCATTACCATCACCTATATCTTCCGTTTGACAACCTGAAAATATAATTAATGAAACTACTATTATTGCGATTTTATCTAAAAATCTCCTACTTATCTTTTTCATAATTTTATCTTTTATTAATTATAGCCAGGGTTTTGTTTCAATTTGGTACCTTGAAGTTCTCTAGTCGGAATTGGGAAAATCTCATCTACTCCCGCATCAAAACCTCTATTGGCTAATTTAGTGGCAGCATCACCCCATCGAACTAGATCGAAAAATCTATGTCCTTCCCCTGCAAGTTCCATTCTTCTTTCATTTTTAATCGTGGCAAGTGTAACCGGAATAGAAGGCAAACCAACTCTTGATCTAACAGCATCAAGTAAAGCCTGTGCTCTTGTTCCTGTCCCTAATGCTTCGGCTTCCATCAAATAAGTATCCGCTAATCTGATGACATAAGAATTTTGTTTGTAATTTAATTCCGCCGCTCCGCCACCAGTTCTCACATCCGTTTTTCTAGGAAGAAATTTATTTAAAAAATATCCTGTATCTTGATATCCTCCAATATAATCTGCTTGACCAGCTGCCTTCAAGGCTTTAAGATCAAATACAGTAGCTCCAAATCTAGGATCTAACTTTATTGCATCATATAAATCTTGCGTGATTACATTAAAACTCCATCCCGATGGTAAATCAGGTGCTGTAGAACCTGTTGGTCTTGAGTAACTTCTAGGTCCCACCATAACATTCAATGAATTTCCTTCATCTCTTCCGCTTCCCCAAAAATCCCAATCAGAATTACCGGCACTGGTATGAGAAACTTCTATAAGGGACTCTGTATTGAATTTATTAGAAACTACCCATAAATCATTAAAATTAGTCAACAATTTATTGCCATATTGATTTGTTCCACCCGGCGTACCATTTACCAAGGCTAGAATAGCTGCGGCTTCAGTTTTTTTACCTTCTTGTAAATATACTTTCCCAAGTATAGCTTGAGCTGCCCCTTTTGTAAGACGTCCAGATTCTGTATCGGCAGGAACGGTTGCCGGTAAAATGGCTATAGCTTCAATCAAATCTTTTTCTATTTGAGCATATACTGCTTCAGGAGTAGCTTGCTCTACATCATACATAGTTGAAGCTGTTAAAGGATTTAAAACCAAAGGTACATTTTTGAACATCCTTACTAGATTGAAATAGTATATGGCACGCAATGCTTTTGACTCTGCTGCAAATCTGGATTTTACATCATCCGACATAGCAACACCGGGTAATTTCATCAACAATGTATTTGCTCTAAAAATCCCTTGATAGTGATCGTTCCAAAAACTACCCTGCACATTTGTTGCTGTTAGCGTATGCGTAGAAAAGGCGTGAATACCTTCTCCATCTGTTGCTCCGCCACCGCCAGCATAAAAATCATCTGAGCCGGAATTCATCATAGCAATTATGTTGTCAAATCCTCCTGAATTTTTTCTAATTGGATCATATACTCCTACCAGAGCGGCTGTTGCTTGTCCTTCATTAGCATAATAATTCTCGGAAAGAAAGGAACCCTTAGGTGTTACATCTACAAATTCCTCCGAACAGGAACCAAATGAAACCACCGCTGCTGCAATAAATAAATATTTAAATTTTATCGTTTTCATAATTCTTAATTTTATTAAAATTGTAAATTGGCTCCAAACATAAATGTTCTTGCTTGTGGATAAATCCCTTTGTCTATTCCAAACACACCTCCACCAATTTCAGGATCGTAACCCGTGTATTTAGTTATAGTTAACAAGTTCTCGGCAGTTAAATAAAAACGTACTTTATTGGCTCCAATTTTACTTACTACACTACTAGGCAATGAATATCCTAATTGAACTAATTTCAGCCTTAGATAATCTCCTTTTTCCAAATAAAAATCTGACATTTTGCTGAAATTACCATTGGCATCATTATTCGTAAGTCTAGGATAATCATTAGACGTCCCTTCTCCTGTCCAACGGTTTAAAGCAATAGTTTGATAGTTGGCATTTCCAACATCTAACCTACGTAATCCTTGGAAAATTTTATTCCCTGCCGCTCCTTGAGCAAATGCCATAAAATCGAAGTTTTTATAATCTAAATTCAACGTCAGTCCAAATGTATATTTTGGAATATTACTTCCTAAAAATTGTTTGTCATCATCTCCAATTGAACCATTACCATCAGTATCAACCCAACGGAAGTCTCCAGGACGTGCACTTGGTTGAATTAAACCTCCTGATGAATTAGTATAAGCATCTATTTCAGCTTGATTTTGAAAAATACCTGCTGTTCTAAATCCGTAAAATGAATTATACGATTGTCCTACTTGCGTTCTTGTAACTGCACCCATAGATTGAAAAGAAGCATCACCAACTAAATAATTAGAATCAGCTGCCACATAAGTAACTTTATTTTCTAAATAAGCAACGTTACCATTAACTGAAAAATTAAAGTCTCCAAAATTCTTTTTGTACCCTAATTCAACCTCAATCCCTTTATTGTCCATATCAGCTACATTCCCAATTGGGCTTGAAGTAACGCCAACATAGCCTGGTATATTTATAGGACGTAAAATCCCTTTGGTTGATTTCTTGTATAAGTCTACAGTAAGGTTTATGTCATTAAAAAATTTCGATTCAAAACCAACATTTGCCTGAGAAGTTTCCTCCCATCTCAAATCCGGATTATCAAGTGTAAGATTCGCATAACCCGTAGTAATTGCTCCTGAATTACCAAAAGAATAGTTATAACCTCCTGCAACTAAAGAAAGATATCTAAAATCTGGTATGGCATCATTCCCAACCACTCCATATCCACCTCTAATTTTAAAAGTATTAAGTACTTTGCTTTCTTTCCAAAAATCTTCTTTGGTTAAAACCCATCCTAAATTAAACGATGGAAATACCCCAAATTTATTATTGGCTCCAAAACGGCTTGAACCATCACGACGAATAATTCCAGTAAACAAATATTTTTCTTTGTAATCGTAATTTACACGTGAAAACAAAGATGTCAATTTATGTTCTGTCAAATCGAATGTATAACTGCTTCTATCAGACTGCGGTATATCAAAGTTGAAAGAGGCATCTTGATAATTAGTTACCGGTAATCCAAACATTGTAGCTCCAAGACCTCCACCAATATTATCAACATAAGATCCCTGACCTAATAACACCGTTAAATTATGATCCCCAAATTGATTTGAGTACGTCAATATGTTTTCAATATTCCACGCAAAATTTTTATTTTCATATTTACTGTAATTGTTTTTAAGCACATTTGAAGTAGCACTTAAATAGAAAACAGGTGTAAATCCCTGACCTCCCCATGTAGATAATTTTGCACCAAGAGTTGATCTCACTTTGATATGTTTAGTTATTGCCGCTTCCAAATAGGCATTTCCAACTAAATCATCTGAAGTACCATAACTTCCTAATCTTGTTTTAGCATAAGCCAAAGGATTAGACATCTCTTGACCAACTAGGCTGGAGATTCCATAAGGATTTCCATTTGCATCACGAATTACAGGATTTGTACTGTAAGGTGCGGCATTCGCTTTTACAGGATCTGTTTCTATCAAAGGAGTCGTTGGATCCAAGTTGATCGCTGAACTTAATGGCCCACCAAATTCACTGTTTGTATTTCCAATACCAATTGTTTTTTGTCTCGAAAAACCTAAAGTTTGTCCGAAAGTAAATACTTTAGATAATTTATGCGTAGAGTTTAAACGAAAATTCTTTTTGGTATAGTTTGAAATTTCTGTGGAAACGATTCCTTCTTGATCTTGAATTCCAAAAGAAGCATAAAAATTTGAAACATCACTTCCTCCACTGATACTTAACTCATGAGAATAACGGAAAGCACTGGTATTAAAAATCGCTTTCTGCCAATCCGTACCAACACCTAAAGCAGATACATTAGGAAAAATAACGGGTCCACCGGCAGCAACTGATTTTTCATTTAACAAAGCACCGTATTGAGTGGCATTAAGTAAATTTAAAGTCTTTTCTGGTGATGAAATCCCTGCAAACCCATTATAGTTAACAGTAATTTTTCCTGATTTTCCTTTTTTGGTTGTAACCAAAATTACTCCTGTTGCCGCACGAGTTCCATAGATTGCAGCAGAAGCGGCATCTTTCAGCACTTCAATTGATTCTATATCGGATTGATTAAGAAATCCAATTCCTCCACCTTCAACAACCACACCGTCAACAACCCAAAGAGGATTATTACCGCCATCGCCAAAAGTAGTTACCCCTCTGACACGGATTGTTGATGCAGAACCTGGTTGACCAGAACTGGCAGCAATAGTAACACCGGAAACTCTACCCTGCAGAGCTTGCTCGATACGACCATTTGGCACTTTCTCAAGATCTTTTGCTTTTACACTGGATATTGCACCAGTAACAACACTTTTCTTTTGAGTTCCGTAACCCACAACTACAACTTCTTGTAAGGTCTCTGTTGAAGGTTTAAGTTTAACATCTATTCGATTTCTTCCGTTAATAGGTTCCTTGGCTGTAATATAACCTAAATAACTAAACTCTAAAATACCTTTTGAATCGGCCTTAATTTGATAATTCCCATCAAAATCCGTAGCCGAAGCTTTGGAAGTTCCTTTGATTAAAACGCTTACTCCTGGGATGGGCACCCCGTTTTCGTCATATACTTTTCCGTTTACAGTAACATCTTGCGCCTGTGCATAAACTGAGAATAGAATAGATAAAAGACAAAAAATGAATAGTTTTGTAAATTTCATATTTCTAAAAATTTTGGTTAATTAATTAGTAATTTGAAGCAATATTAGGACTATTTTTTCTATATTCATTTTAAATTTTTATTACAAAAACACATCAAACACTTTTTTAATACTTAACAAAAACACATCAAAAAATACTTAAAATACTAATAAATAATATTTTACATTATATTTTACATTGTTATTAAAAAGTTAAATTAAAAAACTAACACTACATATATTAAAAACGGCTATTTTAGCTGTTAACATGAGTTTAACCCAAAACAATATGCCGTTAAAAGCGTGTATTGTAGCAGAAAAGGCATTTTCAAACAACAACCAAGTCATTAGGTTTACAATTTAATTATGAGAACTACAAAATTCCATATTCTATTTTTTTTGTTTTTGTTATCAACAATACTGTTTGGACAGGTAAAAAACATTGGAGTCCCTGACATCCGAAATTATAAAAGAACCGACTATAAAGGCGGAACTCAAAACTGGAGTATTGATCAGGATAAAAATGGAAATCTATACTTTGCCAACAACAATGGCCTTTATCAATTTGACGGTTCCTCATGGACTAAGTATGCCCTGCCTAATTCCACATCCGTTCGCTGTGTAAAGATTGACGAATCCGGTAAAATATATGTTGGAGGTTATAAAGAATTAGGCTATTTCAAAGCCGATTCAAAAGGCAAGCTAAAATACACTTCCTTATCTAGAATAATTAAATCAAAAAATAACAAAGAGCTGGATTTTGTCTGGAAGATTCATATTATTAAAGGTGAAGTAATTTTTCAATCTTTCGCTAGAGCATATCTATTTAAAAACAATAAACTTAAAATACTCAAAGCCCCAAAACGATTTCAATTTTCATTTCAAATAAACAACACGCTTTATTTTCAGGATACCGCAGCTGGGTTATTAGAATTCAAAAACGGACAACTGCACCCTCTAAAAGGCACAACTGCATTAAACAACACCGAAGTTTGGGCGATTTTTAAAATGCCTGACAACAAACTTCTTATAGCGACTTTAGAAAAAGGACTTTTTATATATAGTAATGAAAAAATAACCCCTTGGAATACCGAAGCCGATATTTTCATTAAAAAAAATGGTTCTCTTGGAGGTGTTGTTATTAAAGACAAATTCATAGTCCTAAACTCTGTTTTAAATGGTATCATTATTTCAGACCTTAATGGTAAAATAACCCAACACATCAACCGAAAAAAAGGAATCCAAAACAACACTGTACTTACTTCTTTTGTTGACAATAAAAACAATCTTTGGCTTGGCCTAGACAACGGAATCGCATTTATTAACGAAAACTCTCCATTTACCTATTTTGGATTCAGTTATGACATTAGTACTGTATATGCATCAGTAATACATGACGGCAATTTATATGTTGCCACAAATCAAGGCGTATTTTATCATTCGTGGAACGGGACAGTTAAAGAAGATGCCTTTACTCTTGTTGAAGGCACAACTGCCCAAGCATGGAACATCCAAGTAATTAACAACGAATTGATTTGTGCAAATAACATAGGAGCACTAATAATCAAAGGAGGCAAGACCATAAAAGTATTGGATAAAAACGGCTATTTTGGATTCAAAACAATCCCCAACCACCCCAATTTTGTTATAGGATCCAATTACAATGGGTTTGCAATATTCGAAAAAACAGCTAATGGTTTAAAATTCAAAAATCAAATTGCGGGTTTTGATAAATCCTCAATATCTATTGAACTAGACAACGATTATTTATGGCTGAAAAAAGACGAATTCCTGTATCAAATGGCGTTATCTGATGATTTGAAAAAATTCAAATCCATAAAAACCATACAGAACTTATCCGCTACCGAAAAAGGGTTTGGAAGCATTCAAAAAATAAACAACAGCATTTACTTTCAAACAAACAATCATTTTTACAAATATTCAAAAGAGCAAGACTTATTTTATGAAGATAAAAAAATGAGTTCCGTATTTAAAAACATTCCCAAAATCAACACACTAACCGAAGATGCCAATGGAAATCTCTGGTATGTTTTTAATGAATCATTAGGCGAACTTATAAAAAACAGCGATGGCAGCTATACAAACATTGTTGCCCCATTTTCAAACTTAACGGGTAATTTAGTCACCAATTATCTTTCGGTCAATACGATTAATCCACAAAACATATTTATAGGACTAACAGACGGATTAGCTCATTATGATTGCAAATTACGAAACAACATCGTAACTAAACCAAACGTTTTTATTCGAAGTTTTTCTTATCCGGGAGACACCATAATTTTAGGAAATGGGCAAAATAAGATTGAGAAGCTAAAAATACCTTACACAGCAAATCATGTAAAATTCACATTCTCGTCTCCAACCTATGAGAATCTTGAAAATGTAGAATTCTCTTATCAACTGGAAGGTTTTGATGACCGATGGAGCGCTTGGTCTTCCATTTCAATTAAAGAATACACCAATTTAAGAGAAGGTGATTATAAGATGAAATTAAAAGTACGAAATAGTCATGGCATTCAATCGAAAGAAGCAATTGCTACTTTTACCGTTTCTCCACCATGGTACAGACATTTTCTGGCGTACTTATTTTATATTTTACTAATTGTCGCCTCTGTATTTTTCATTCGCAACAGAGTAAAAATGAAAATCAGAAAAAACAAATATTACGAAACTGTTGAACAACGAAGGCTTTATTTGGAGAAAGAGTCTAAAATAAGGCATGAGCAATATGAACTGGAAAAAGAGATTGAAAAATTAAAAAGTGACAAGCTTCAAATTAAGATTTTAGCAAAGGATAAAGAATTAGTCAACAACTCTTTGCAAGTAGTTAAGAAAAATAAAATCCTAAATGGCATCATTTACAAATTAAAAGACATCAACGTTGAATCCTTTGATGATTCTACCAAATTCCAATTCACAAAGTTGAATAAAAGCATCACCAAAGAAGTTAATGCGGACAAAAGCTGGAAAGACTTGGAAAAACACATTAAGAATGTCCATTTTGATTTCCTCAAGAGATTAAAAGAAAAATATCCTACAATATCTCCCCGAGAATTGGATTTATCAACCTATTTATTAATGAATATGTCAACGAAAGAGATTGCCGAAATCATGAATATTTCAAACGGAGGAGTAGAATTAGCACGTTACCGATTGAGAAAAAAACTAGGGCTTAACAAGAAAGAGAATCTGATTGGATTTCTAATGAGCATTTAACAGAACCAAAAATGCCATCATAATAATTCATGATGGCATTTCTATTTAAAAAAAATTGGTTCTTTACGACAGGAAATCTAAAGTTCGCTCCAATGCCATTCCTCTGGATCCTTTTATCAAAATAGTACTATTATTGAATTCAGCCATTGGCAAATCATTAGAAAACTCTTCAAATGTAGTATAAAACCAAAAGTTACTTTTCTCCATTTTATTGGCATAAAATGCCGAACCTATAAAATAACATTTCACTTTATCTTCATTCGAAAGCATTGCAACTATTGCTTTATGTTCTTGCTGACTTTCTTGTCCCAACTCAAACATATCTCCCAAAATCATTGCCTTATTTGAACTCTCTAACTGCAGGAAATTCTCAATAGCAACCGTCATGCTGCTCGGATTTGCATTATAGGCGTCCAGAATAATTTGGTTTGTTCCTTTTGTCAATAACTGCGACCTGTTATTTTCAGGCACAAAACTCTCTAAAGCCTCTTTTATTGCCGCATCATCGATTTCAAAATACTTCCCAATAGTTAGAGCTGCATTAATATTATTGGCATTGTATAAACCTATTAAATGCGTTGAAATGGTTAGATTAGAATAATTTACTGCTACAAATGGATTTGCTTTAACAGATGTAATATTTACATCCGCATTTGTTTTATTTACGCCAAAAGAATATGATTTTAACGACATTGATTTTTCAACTTGAATTGGGTCTTCCAAATTTATGAAAGCAAGTTTATCATTTACCGAAAGGTAGTGATACATTTCACTTTTTCCCTCAATAACTCCTTCAACACCACCAAAACCTTCTAAATGAGCTTTACCAAAATTAGTGATATAGCCATAATCCGGCTTTGCCAATTCACATAGAAATTCAATTTCTTTTTTGTGATTCGCCCCCATCTCAACTATTCCTATTTCTGTTTCTGAAGTAAACGAAAGCAATGTCAATGGCACACCAATGTGATTATTCAGGTTTCCAACTGTTGCTTTGGTATTGAATTTTTTAGAAAGAACAACATGAATTAGTTCTTTGGTAGTTGTTTTTCCATTACTTCCCGTAAGCGCTATTATAGGTAGTTTTAAATACTCCCGATGAAACTTAGCCAGTTTCTGCAAGGCTATTAAACTGTCATCGACTAAGATGGTTCTTTGATCAATAAAATAAGATTCATCATCAATTATGACATAAGAAGCCCCTTTATCTAGTGCTTCTTTCGTAAATGTATTCGCATCAAAACGCTCCCCTTTTATAGCAACAAATAAGGAATTTATCTCAATCTTGCGTGTGTCTATCGAAACCGATTTACATTTTAAAAATAAACTATGAATGTAATTAATATCCATTTGAAACGATTTAAAAAAATAAAAGCCCTAATCAAAGGGCTTTTATTTTTATTTTATAAAAATTTAATTTCTAGCTGATTTTTTCTTGTCTGCTTTAGGACCTACTCGAGACATAGCACATCTAAAACCAATGTAATCTGTAGCCATATCCTGCGGAAAATATCTTCTTTGCGCTGGATCTAACCAATACGCTCTATCTCTCCAAGAACCACCTTTATAAACTCTAACTTCATCATTTATAAAAGTTGTTCTCTTGCTTGATTTATCATATTTTCTAACCATCTTACCTAAACTATCCGTTGTAACGTTGTGTTTAGGAGAATTATACATGATTTTCTCCTCTTTTTCTTTTTCAGTATCAGATTCTGAAGATCCAAAATTATAGTATCTGGTAGATTGTTTATCACCATCTCTGTAATTGACATTATCACTTTTGTCAAAATTTTGTCTCAAATACGTTTCTTTTTCATCAACTGGAACTTGAGCAATCTGACCTGGATATCTTCTGGCAACTATTTTCCCATTACTTAAAGTGTCAAATTTCATATTGGCTGCAGTAACAATTTCAACTTTACCGTCAGCTCCGATTTTATTTTTAGTATATTGATTTCCTCTATAATAATTAAAATCATTTCCTTCGTTATCAATTATAGGTCTGTAAACATCTTGCACCCATTCAGCAACATTTCCAGCCATATCATACAATCCAAAATCATTTGCAGGATATTTCTTAACCTCATTTGTAATATCTGCACCGTCATCAGACCAACCTGCAATTCCACCGTAATCTCCGTTACCTTGTTTGAAATTGGCTAACTGATCCCCTTTACTTTGTCTTTTCCCAGAGCGAGTGTAACCACCAGACCAAGGGTATTTTTTCTGACCTTTGTAGATGTTGTATTCTCTTTGACCTACATCAGCAGCTGCTGCATATTCCCATTCAGCTTCTGTTGGAAGTCTGTATTCAGGAAGAAGAATTCCTGAAGAACGTTGTGCATAAACATTTTTCGGTTCTATAACTTTACCGTCTTTTCCTGCTTTAGGAGTTTTTCTACCTCCATTTTTTCCTTTTAATACAATCTCTTCATTTCCTCCGTAAGCCAAAGTTGGTGAATTCAAATAGGTTTCTGTATCAAAGTTACTATCAGCCGTTACATCTAGTGTTTTTGCATTCTTTTTAAGATACCCGTTTTTTTCCAGAAGCGCTTCATTCACACGTTGTGTTCTCCAATTACTGAATTCAACTGCTTGAATCCAATTTACTCCCACAACAGGATAATCAGCATAAGAAGGATGTCTTAAATAGTTATTAGTCATCGTTTCATTGTAACCCAATCTATTTCTCCAAACTAATGTATCAGGTGAGGCTCCTTCATATATGTTTTTATAGTTTTCTTCAGTGGGCGGATAAACGCTTTTCAACCAATCTAGGTAATCTAAATACATTGAATTAGTAACTTCAGTTTCATCCATGTAAAAAGATTGTACGTGTTGTTGTGTTGGGGTATTATTCCAATCATGCATAACGTCATCTGCTACTTTTCCCATAGTAAATGTACCACCTTCAACAAAAACCAAACCTGGTCCTGCTTGTTGTTTTTTACTTGAACCTGCTTTTTTGCTGTCCATATTCCAACCGGTTGCTCTTGAGGTGTTTTTGGAGCTGGACTTTTTACTGCAACTGGAAAAACCAATCACCAACAGGATTGATATCAACAATCGTAAGCCCATAATTTTGTTTGCTTTCATACTCTTTAGTAGGTAATAATTTAAGTGCCGCAATATAATAATTAACCCGTAATCAACATCAAACTTTTTAATAATTTTAGCCGATGTAATTTTAACAATAAATTATATATCAAAACGCAAATTTATAATATTTATTATTTACAATCACACGAAATGGTTTATTTTTACTGATAAATAATAACTACCCATTAACCACGTTAAAAAAAACAATGAGAAAAATACTTTTGGTTTATTTAAGTCTAATTCCTTTTGTTTTTTTTGCTCAAATTAAAGGCGACACAACCATTGAATGGATAGAAAAAAAAGAAATGTCCTATGGTGCTTACAAAGTTATTATTCCGCAATTTACAGGAAATAATTTCCATTATGATGCTTCGCAAAAAACACTTTTTTATACTTTAAAAATAAAAGAACCGGTCTCTTTTGACGAAGGAAAAATCGTAATCACAAATGTAATCTACGAAGCAATCACAACTGCTCAATTGGGTGATTTAGCTCCCGAAAATATTCCTAAAACAACAAATGCATCCCTGAAAGTCAACATTTCAAGAGACATCAGAGAAGCTTTTATTAATCTGTCGCCCATAATTAAGGACGATTTCGGCTTTAAACGCATCAAATCTTTTTCCTATGAAGTGGAAACTAATACTGCCCGAATTTCGCAATCCAGCAAAAGCACAAGTACAAATAGTATCGTTAATTCTGTTTTAGCAACAGGTAATTGGCATCCCTTTTATATTGAAAAATCTGGCGTATATAAAATCTCTAAAAGTTTTTTACAACAATTAGGATTAGATGTAAGCGCTATAGATCCCCGAAAAATAAAAATATATGGTAATGGCGGACGAATGCTTCCGCTATCAAACAGTATTTTCTATCCAAATGACTTGATTGAAAACGCAATTCAAATCAATGGCGAAGCAGATGGCATTTTCAATAATGAGGACTATATTCTTTTTTATGGTGAAGGAGTTGACACTTGGAATCCCGAAAGTCTGACCTTTACCAATTTGTATGATACAAAATCCTATTATTACATTACTATTCAAGGTGCCGATGGAAAAAGAATTGCTCCCATGGCGCAACCTTCCGGAAACAGCACTTTAACAGTAACTTCTTTTGACGATCATCAATACCACGAAGTAGACCTTATTAATATAGCGCGATTGGGTCGCCAATGGTTTGGAGAATCATTCGAAGTCAAAGACGAACAGGAATTCGATTTTAATTTCCCGAATTTTGATTCTTCAACTCCTGTAAAACTATTGCTAACCGCCGCTTCCGCTGCATTTACTCCAACTTCTTTGAATGTGACTGCGAACGGAACTGCAGTTGGAACCATTTCTTTTCCTGCTTTAAACAATAATTCCGGAACGGAGTTTTATTTAGGGGTTTTACCAAATAACACCAGTTTCAGCGGTGCTGAAAACATAAAAATAAAACTGAAATACAACAACAATGGTGTTCCGGGTTCCAAAGGTTTTCTTGACAATATCAGGCTTATCGCCAAGCGAAAACTGCAAGGCTATGGAAAACAATTTCATTTTCAATACGACCAATCCAACTCAAATTTTGGAATTGTAAATTACAACATTTCAAACACAACAGATATTCCCCAAATTTGGGATGTTACTGATATTTACAATGCAACCAAAATCGAGAACTCAAATCAGAGCACATTAAATTTTAAAGCAAACTTAGGAGAACTCAGAAAATATATTGCTTTGAATGCCTCGGATTATTACACTCCTTTAAAAGACACCAAATCAAGAGTCGCGAATCAAAACCTAAAAGGAACATTGTTCAAAAACGAACAAGGTCAATTTCAAGACATCGATTACGTGATTATCACACCAACTTTTTTAGCCACACAAGCTGAAAAATTAGCCGCTTTTCATCGTACCCATTCCAATTTAAATGTAAAAGTAATTCCTTTGGAGTCCATCTATCAAGAATTTTCTTCTGGAAAACAAGATGTTGCAGCAATACGAAATTGCATTAAATACATCTATGAAAATGCATCAGTACCTGAAAAAAGAGTGAAATTTGTCAATCTTTTCGGTGATGCTTCTTATGATTTTAAAAATAGAATTTCAAACAACACCAATGTTATACCCATTTACCATGCCTTAAACAGCAGCACAACAGGCGAATCATCCTTTGCCTCCGATGATTTTTTTGGATTAATGGATTCCTCAGAAGGAAATGTGGTGTCGTTTTTTGGAGGAATCGATATTGCTTTAGGAAGAATGTTGGTTACTGATGCCAAACAGGCCGGCGAAATGGTAAATAAAGTAATCGAATACCACGACCTAAAATCATACGGAAGCTGGAGAAATAACTTCGTATTGGTTTCTGATGATTCAGATATAGTATCCGATGCCAGTTTACAAAACAGGCAAAATATCCTTGCAAACACAATTGCTTCCGAAAAACCTTTTCTAAATGTGAATAAAATCTTTTTAGATTCTTATGTCCAAGAAGCATCGGCAGGAGGTTCCAGATATCCAAAAGCCCGAACGGATTTTTTCAATGCTTTCGAAAAAGGAGCTTTGGTATTTAATTATTTAGGACATGGTGGTGAAGATGGTTTATCAAGTGAACGCATTTGGGAAAAATCAGATGGACAAAACTTAAGCAATCAATACAAGTATCCTTTATTTATAACCATCACTTGTGAATTTTCCCGTTTTGATAATCCTTTAAGACCAACCGCCGGAGAATATACGTATTGGAACCCAAAAGGCGGAGCAATTGCAATGATTACTACCATTCGATCAATTGGACAATTCAGTGCAGAGAACTTCAACGACACTTTAACGCAACATTTATTATCCTACAATTCGAATCAATATACTTCAATTGCAGAAGCGCTCAGAATTTCAAAAAATAACAATCCAAATTCAGCCACCAATGTTGTTTTTTATATCGGAGATCCCGCATTAATGCTTGCCATACCAAAACCAAAAATTAGATTGACAAAAGTAAATGACATTCCCGTTACCCAACCCATTGACGACTTCAAATCATTGGCAAAAATGAAACTGACGGGAGAAGTTACTGATGAAAACAACAATCCGCTAACAAACTATAACGGAGAAGTTTCCACTACTATTTTTGACAAAACAATTTCAAGAACAACTTATAATAATGATGGAAACAGTCCAGCTATCAATTTCAATGTTTTAGGAGAGACAATATTCCGAGGAAATGCATCAGTCACTAATGGTCAATTTGAATTTAGTTTTGTTGTCCCAAGAGACATCAGAGTCCCATTGGCCAACGGAAGAATTAGTTTTTATTCCAAAAAAAATCAATTATTACAGAACGAAACCGGGTATGATTCCAATATAAAAATAGGAGGAATAAATGAAAATGCAATCGCAGACAATATTAGTCCAAGAGTTAAGTTATATATGAATGACGAGACTTTTGTTTCCGGCGGAACAACCAATGAATCCCCATTTTTTGTTGCACTGCTTGAAGATGAAAACGGAATAAATACGGCAAGCGGAATAGGTCATGATATTGTTGCTATTCTTGATGGAGATGTAAGTAATCCCTTTGTTCTAAATGATTATTATCAAACAACGTTAGATGATTTTACAAGTGGAACACTTCGATTTCCGTTGCGCAATTTAGCTCCTGGATTACACACTATAACATTCAAAGCGTGGGATGTATACAACAATCCGATAACCGCCGAGATTCAGTTTATTGTTGTAGGTGACGAAACGATAACATTGACACATGTGTTGAATTATCCTAATCCGTTCGTTAATTATACTGAATTTTGGTTTACACACAACAGACCATTTGAACCTCTGGACGTTCAGGTTCAAGTAATGACAATAACGGGAAAAGTGGTTTGGACGAAAAATCAAATTATCACAACTGAAGGATTTTTATCAAAAGAAATCACTTGGGATGGCAAAGATGATTTTGGAGATAAAATAGGAAAAGGCGTTTATGTTTACAAGCTAACCGTCAAATCAAGCGTAACAAGTACGAAAACTGAAAAATTTGAAAAACTTGTTATACTTTAATAAAATACTATATTTGTTTAACAAAAACTTCCTGTAATAATGAAAAAAATAACATTACTTTTCATCTTTTTATTTGTGATTTCTTTTACAAAAGCACAAGATAGAGTTATAAATCCGGGGGTTCCCTTTTTATTAGTCGCAGCTGATGCAAGAGTTGCAGGTATGGCAGACGCAGGAGTTGCAACATCAGCGGATGCTTTTTCCCAGCAATGGAATCCGGCTAAATATGCTTTTGCAACAGACCAAAAAGGATTTTCTGTAAGCTACACACCTTACCTTACTGATTTAGTAAATGACATATCATTAGGGCAATTGACCTATTATCAAAAACTGAATGAAAGAAGCGCATTTGCGGGAAGCCTTCGTTACTTTGGTTTAGGGGAGATCGAATTACGCGAAACAGGTGATCCTAACGAAGCACCAAGATTAGTTTCTCCAAACGAGTTTGCCATTGACGGCTCGTATTCCTTGAAGTTAAGCGAGAAATTCTCTATGGCTATCGCGGGACGATTTATAAATTCGAATCTAAAGGTGGCTTCAGATAACAACGATGCTTCATCCGCAAGTACGTTTGCTGTTGATGTAGCCGGTTTTTACCAATCTGAAGAAATAGCGTACAACGAATTCAACGGAAGATGGAGAGCGGGATTTAATATTCAAAATTTAGGTCCAAAAATCAGTTATGACAATGATGATTTTAACAATAACTTTTTACCCGCTAATTTAAAAATAGGAACTGGTTTTGATTTTATTTTAGACGACTATAATAAGGTGGCCGTTAATGTTGAATTTAATAAATTATTAGTTCCAACGCCACAAGATCCAGATTTAAACGGCGACGGAACAGTAACAAGTGAAGAACGCAATCAAAACAATCAGAATTACCGCGCTATTGGATGGACTTCCGGTGTTTTCAAATCATTTGGTGACGCTCCTGATGGATTCAGCGAAGAGATAAAAGAAGTTACGTATGCTGTAGGTGCCGAATATTTGTATCAAGATTCCTTTGCAATGCGTTTGGGTTACTTTCACGAAAGTCCTGTAAAAGGAGCTCGACAGTTTTTCTCGCTTGGAGCAGGCTTCAAATACAATGTAGTCAAAGTAGATGTTTCTTATTTATTCTCGGCATCAAAAGTAAAAAACCCTTTAGAAAACACGCTGCGTTTTTCACTTACCTTCAATTTTGGAGATAAATATGAAGAATATTAAACTTAAATAAAATCCACAAATAACAATCCAAATTTCAATCCCGAAGCTTCGGGATGAAGTTTGGATTTTTTTTCCTTAAAAAAAACATGAAAGAAATAACAATTACCACTCAATTCAAAGTATTCGATTCCATTCAGGATTTACCAAATGACATTCAGGACTTAATGACACAAGCCGTTGAAGTCCGAAAAAATGCTTATGCACCTTATTCAAAATTTAGAGTTGGAGTTGCACTTGTTTTAGACAACGGTAAAATTGTAGTAGGTTCAAACCAAGAAAATGCCGCTTATCCTTCAGGACTTTGTGCGGAACGTGTCGCTATTTTTTATGCCGGCGCAGTCTATCCAGAAGCCAAAATTTTGAAAATGGCAATTACCGCTGCTTCGGATACGAACCAAACTACAGCTCCAATTCCTCCTTGTGGCTCTTGCAGACAATCCATAGCAGAATACGAAATCCGACAAGAGACCCCAATTGAAATCTATTTCATGGGAGAAATTGGCGCTATTTACAAGTCGGAATCCCTAAAAAATTTGCTTCCCTTTATGTTCGATAAAAAATTCCTGTAAAAATTCCAAAAATTGCCTATTAAATTTTAGTTCTTACTTGGAATGTCTTATTTTTGCATCCCGACCCTTCGGGGCGCAAATTTGTGGGAGGAAACTATTTTGCGTTATAGGTACAAATTGATAATACAATAACACTTTAGCAAAAGAAAAATTCAGATGAAAGAAGTTACAAAAGAAGTATATTTAAAGTGGTATGAAGATATGCTGCTTTGGAGAAAGTTTGAGGACAAACTTGCAGCATTATACATCCAACAAAAAGTTAGAGGTTTTCTACATTTATACAATGGTCAAGAAGCAGTATTAGCTGGTGCATTGCACGCAATGGACTTGACAAAAGACAAAATGATTACTGCTTACAGAAATCACGTTCAACCAATAGGAATGGGAGTTGATCCTAGACGCGTGATGGCAGAACTTTTAGGAAAAGTTACCGGAACTTCAAAAGGTATGGGTGGTTCCATGCACATCTTTTCAAAAGAGCACCGTTTTTACGGTGGACACGGAATTGTAGGAGGACAAATTCCTGTAGGTGCTGGATTAGCTTTTGCCGATAAATATTTTGAAACAGGTGGTGTTACTATGACCTATTTTGGTGATGGTGCAGCACGTCAAGGATCTTTACACGAAGCTTTTAATATGGCGATGTTATGGAAACTTCCAGTCGTATTTATTGTTGAAAACAATGGTTATGCAATGGGAACTTCTGTAGAAAGAACAGCCAATCATACTGATATTTGGAAATTAGGTTTAGGATATGAAATGCCTTGTGGACCAGTTGACGGAATGAACCCAATAAAAGTTGCCGAAGCAATGACAGAAGCTATTGACAGAGCACGTCGTGGCGATGGCCCAACTTTTCTTGAAATGAAAACATACCGCTACAGAGGACACTCTATGTCGGATGCACAATTATACCGTTCGAAAGAAGAAGTAGAAGAATACAAAAAAATTGATCCAATTACACAAGTTTTGGATGTGATTCTAGATCAAAAATATGCAACCGAAGAAGAGATTGAAGTAATTGATCAAAGGGTAAAAGATTTAGTGGAAGAATGTGTGAAATTCGCTGAAGAATCTCCTTACCCGGAAATTCAACAACTATACGATGTAGTATACGACCAAGAGAACTATCCATTTTTACCTCATAAACTATAAATCAATTATGGCAACAATAATTACAATGCCTCGTTTGAGCGATACGATGACGGAAGGAACGGTAGCAACTTGGCTAAAAAAAGTAGGTGATAAAGTAAGCGAAGGTGATATCCTTGCGGAAATTGAAACCGACAAAGCAACAATGGAATTTGAGTCTTTCAACGAAGGAACACTTTTACATATAGGAATACCTGCAGGTGAAACTGCACCGGTAGACTCTTTATTAGCAATTATAGGAACAGAAGGCGAGGATATTTCAGCATTATTAGCAGGAAAACCAGCTGATGCAGCTCCAGTTAAAGAAGAAACAAAAGTTACTGAAGAAACAGCAACTACTCCCGAAGTTACAAAAACCGCAGCACCTGCAACAGCTTCATTACCAAAAGGAGTTGTAGTCATCACCATGCCACGTTTAAGCGATACCATGACCGAAGGAACAGTAGCGACTTGGTTGAAAAAAGTAGGTGACACAGTTGCCGAAGGTGACATCCTTGCTGAAATCGAAACAGACAAAGCAACAATGGAATTCGAATCTTTCAACGAAGGAACTTTATTATACGTAGGAATCGAAGAAGGCAATACTGCACCTGTTGATAGCCTTTTGGCAATCATTGGACCCGCAGGAACCGATATTAGCGGAATTGCTGAAAATTATAAAACTGGCGGAGCGCCACAATCGGCTCCTGCTGTTGCAGAAGAAAAAGAAGTAGCATCAACTGAGAAAGCTACAGAACCAATTGTTCAAGAACCATCAACTGACGGTCAGCGAATTTTAGCATCACCATTGGCAAAGAAAATTGCAAGTGATAAAGGAATTCAATTGACACAAGTAAAAGGTTCTGGTGAAAACGGACGTATTGTGAAAAGCGATATCGAAAACTTCACACCAACTACTACTGTCATCCCGAACGCAGTCGAGGGACAAGCGTCAATAACTGCGGTTCCAGCGAAAACAGAAACTGTAGCTGCTGCAAAACCATTTGTTCCGGCAGGAGAAGTTTTCACAGAAGAAATCAAGAATTCGCAAATGCGAAAAATCATTGCGAAACGTTTAGCAGAATCTTTATTCACTGCACCACATTACAACTTAGTAATAGAGGTAACTATGGATGAGGCAATGAAATCAAGAGCCATCATTAACAGCGTTCCGGATACAAAAGTATCTTTTAACGATATGGTAATAAAAGCGTGTGCAATGGCTTTGAAAAAACATCCAAAAATAAATTCTCAATGGAGAGAAGAATCAATTCTTATCAACCATCATGTGAATATTGGAGTTGCTGTAGCTGTTGAAGACGGATTAGTGGTTCCTGTATTACGCTTTACAGATGCTATGAGTTTATCTCAAATTGGCGGAAGCGTTAGAGATCTTGCAGGAAGAGCTAAAAACAAAAAATTATTACCTACAGAAATGGAAGGAAGTACTTTTACAGTTTCTAATCTTGGAATGTTTGGTATTACAGAATTCAATTCTATCATTAACCAACCAAATTCTGCTATCCTATCCGTAGGAGCTATTGTAGAAAAACCGGTGGTGAAAAATGGTCAGATTGTAGTAGGAAATACGATGATGTTATCTTTAGCTTGCGATCACAGAACAATTGATGGCGCAACTGGAGCACAGTTTTTACAAACATTGAAACAATTTATAGAAAATCCAGTTACGATGCTTGCGTAATAACTCGGTTCTTAAAATACAAATCCCGTCTTGTTTATAAAACTTGACGGGATTTTTTATTTATTTTTCTCCTCAATCCAGCGCGACATATATTTAGTACTTTTTAAAGTATGGTGTTGCAACATGGCTCCCATAAAATTATGCAATCGATGTTGCTGCAGATTTGAGCGTAAAAATTCTATTTTAGTTCTAAAGTCAGTCTCAAATAAACCTTTCGTATAGCGTTGATTGATTATCTCAATTCCATTTTGTTGGGCTCTACCCCAAATTACTTTGTCTTGATACAATCGTACTGCTTCATCGACAAAATCAGTTACTACATCCGTAATAAAACCGTTCCAAGGCAAATCTCCATGCATGGATTCAGAACCGATAGAAGTCGTAATACTTGGCGTTCCACATTGCATTGCTTCTAATAATTTTCCTTTAATACCTGCGCCAAAACGCAAAGGAGCCAAAACAACTCGTGCTTTCTTGACCACTTCTTGTGCGTCATTAGCACGTCCCATGATTAAAAACCCATCTTTACTATTATGCAATTGTACTACTTTTTGCGAGGGATAAGCGCCATAAACATTCAAAACAGCTTCCGGCTCTTGTTTTTTAATTAAAGGCCAAATCGTTTCTTTTAAATACTGAACGGCATTCCAATTGGGCTCATGAAGAAAATTCCCGATAAAAATAAAGTCTTTCCGATCATCGAAAGAAGGCAGTTCCTGTATTTCGGCATCGTCAATTGGTTCCAATAAAAAAGGCAAATAATACAACAAGGTCTTATCTATCTTAAATGCAGATTCCAAAAGTTCCATCTCAAATTCGGAAATCATCAAAGACAAATCACAACGCAAAATACTGGCAATTTCCCTTTTTGCTACCTCTTCAACAAACAAATCAGTGGTCTTAAAGGAACGGTTTTCTTTGAATGCTTTCTGGCGAGCCAATCTCAGACAATGTAAATCTTCAGTATCTAACAATCGTAACGCATCAGGACAATTTTCGGCAACACGCCAACCAAATTGTTCTTCCATCATGAAACGATCAAACAAAACTACAGCCGGATTCAGTTCTTTTATATAAATATCAAAACTGGAATTATTAAGGGCAATTGATTTTTTATCAACTCCATATTCTTGTAGATCAACCATGAAATCACTGTTTTGTGCAGGACTGGCAAACGTAATGCTAAAACCTTGCGCTTTAAAAAGTGAAATCAGCTGCATCATCCTTCCTCCCGCCGCAGACGAATTGGGTTCTGGCCAAACAAAACCAATAATTAAAAGCTTTTGAACTTGATTCATACTATTATAAAATTTCAATTGCAAAATAATGCTATTTTGACTTCAATCCAGTCATTTGAACCAAAAATAGATTATAAAACACTAATTTTGTACTAAATAAATTCCATTATCATGTTAGGATTAAAATTAGCCACAGACCCGCGTTGGGTGAAAATAGTTGAATCGAATATAGAAGAAATCTTGACAGATCACGCTTGGTGCGAACAAAAGGCAGCTTCAAATGCGATAAGTTTAATCACTTACAATTCGGAATTAGAAGAATTAGTAACCGAAATGCTAATCATTGCAAAAGAAGAATTAGACCATTTGCAATTGGTTCATAATTTAATAAAAAGCAAAGGATTGACTTTAGGCAGAGAAAGGAAGGATCATTATGTAAATGAACTTTTTAAATTCATGAAAAAAGATGGCAGCCGAAAAGATGCTCTTTGTGATCGATTGTTGTTTTCAGCAATGATTGAAGCCAGAAGTTGTGAACGATTTAAAGTTTTATCAGAAAACATAAAAGATGTTGAACTGGCTACTTTTTACAGAGATCTAATGATTTCTGAAGCGGGACATTATACTACTTTTTTGGGTTTCGCACGAAAATATGCTGACAATATAGATGTAGACAAACGTTGGAAGGAATGGATAGAATTTGAAACTTCTATTATTACTAATTACGGAAAACAAGAAACCATACACGGATAAAATGAGAAAGCCAATTTTAACAAAATTGGCTTTCTCATTTTTAAAAACTTATATAATTATTTTTCCTCGACAGTTACAAACTTTTAATTACAAATTCACTTCGTCTATTCAATTCATGTTGCTCTTCGGCACAAGACTCACTCGGTTCACATTTTATGATTTGAACCGTTTCTCCATACCCTTTTGCAATGATTCTTTTTTTACCAATTCCTTGGTTTATAAAATACGCTCTTGTTGATTCTGCTCTATTTGAAGAAAGATCCATGTTGTACTTGCTGTTCCCTCTATTATCGGTATGTGAACCAATTTCTACAACCATATCAGGATATTTTTTCATGAGTTCAATAACACGATTCAAAATCGGTTTTGATTCTTTACGGATGTACCACAAATCATAATCGAAATAGATTGGATCTGTTTTGATTATCAATCGATCTTTGTCTTTTACAACATCTTTCTCCGCAGCAATAATGTTATCTAATTTTTCTTTTTTCTTAACTTGAGCAAGCTCTACTTCTTTTTTTGCTGCAATTTGCTTGTCTTTTTTTCCTTTTTCAACTAAAGCCAGTTCTTCTTTTTTCTTTTGTTCCAGCAAAGCCAATTCCTCATTTTTCTTTTGCTGAAGTGCTACTTGCTCTTCATTTTTGATTGTTGTCAGAGATCTCAAAGACATGGAGGCATCACTGCTTTTATTTCTTTCTTTTTTAAGTTTAAATGATTTCGAATCCTTTGTATAATCCTCTTTGGATGCTAAAACAGAATAACCTGTTTCGCAAGCAACGGCGAAACTAAATTTCCCGTCTTCTGAAGTTATGATTTTTTGGATTTCGACTTTATCTGAACTTTGCAAACTAACCAAAGCATTGCCTAAAGGAAGCTTTGTATCTACATCAGTTATGACTCCAGCAATAAATTGCATGCAATCTTCAATTATTAAAGGTTTCGTTTCCTTTAGTTCGTAAATATCATCATTCCCTTTTCCTCCAACTCTATTCGATGCAAAATAACCCAGTTTAGAATCCGAATCAATGTTAAAAGAAAAATCATCAAAACCAGAATTTACTGGAAGTCCAACATTTAATGGTTCCGAAAAAGTATTGCTTTGTATGTCCGAAACAAAAACATCCAGTGATCCATAACCTGCATGCCCATTAGAAGAGAAATACAATTTGTTATCCTTTGAAACGAAAGGAAATTGTTCTTTTTTAGTCGTATTTATTTTATCCTCCAAATTTTTTGGAGTCCCATATCCTGTACCAATTATAGAAACAGAAAAAATATCAAATGAACCTAAAGTACCCGGCATATCCGATGCAAAATACAATGTTTTCTCATCACTGCTCAACGCAGGGTGCTCTGCGGAATAATCATCCCCATTGAAAGGAAGCGACACTATTTTGGTCCATTTACCATCAACAAATTCGGCTCTGAAAATTTGTAGGTTTGAAATCTTATCTTTGTTTTTGTTTCTTTTCCCTTTTTTATAATTATTTCTAGTGAAATAAACTGTTTTACCATCCTTTGTAAATACGGCATTTGCCTCATGCATTGCCGTGTTTAATTCTTTAGAAAAAGAATTTACAATAGAATCGTTAAAATTGGCATTTTTTAAAGGAATTGTCACTAGATCAAGATAAAGTTCATTGTTCCATTTGTACATTTTGTCAAACAAACCAGCCTTCTTTTTCACTCCTGAAAAAACCAAGTTTTGCCCTTGTTTCACAGCACCAAATTCTGAATTCGCAGTGTTTATTGCCAGATTTTTTATCTCGAATCTGTTTCCTAATGCGGATACATTTTCAAGCACCTCATTTTCTTTTTCAAAATCAACTAAGGCTTGCTTATTGTTTGAACTGATGAGATAATCACGGATAACAGCATTTGATTCTTCATAATTACCAGTTGCCTTCAATGTTTGCGAATATCTAAAGTAATATTCTTCTTCAAGCCCAGCATTGAATCTCGTAATCAAAAAGCGATACTGCTTTTGAGCATTGGCATAATCATTCGTATAATAATAGGAATCTGCTAAGTTTTTTACTACTGCAACAGAACGATTTTCTTGAATACTATTTTCATACAAAGGAATCGCTTCGCTATAAAAAGTTCTATCAAAAAAGCGTTTGGCTCTTTGCAAATCTTGCCCTTGGGCATTTATAAGTTGTATTGAAAATACGACTATAATGAGAAATACTCTTTTCATGTTTACTTTTTTAGAAGAATCTTGGTGATTTATCATATCCTTTGCTTAATAAATCTAAATTAAATAGAACAAAAATTTCATGCGTTCCAGAATTAAACTGACCTAGATTAGAAATGGTATAATCATAAGCATAGCCCACTCTGATATTTGGAGTAACTTTTACGTTCATCAAAGCACTTACGGCATCCCCAAACCTATAGGATGCACCGAATTCAAATTTGTCATTATACAGTACATTGGCAGAAAGGTCTAAAGTAACAGGCGCTCCTGCAATAAATTTCGACATAAAAGCCGGTTTTAATTTGAATGAATCACTTAAAGTAAACACATAACCTCCGGTAAAAAAGGCATGAATTTTTTCTGAACCAAAAGCATTAATTCCAGAACGCTCTTCAATGTGTTTTGAAGAAAACAAGTTGGGAGCAGATAAACCCAGATAATATTTATCCGTAAAATAGAATGCTCCAACACCAATATTTGGCATCAATTTATTAACGTCTTCGGAAAAAGCAAGATCCGTACTGGCATCACCACTTTCAAAAACAAACCCATTAAAATTAGTTTTAAATGAAGTAAATCCAGCTTTTAATCCAAAAGAAAGATTGTGATTATTATTAAATTGAAGCAGGTATGCGAAATCTGCAAAGAAATTATCCTCTTTTTTTGCCCCATCTCCAATATCATCAGAAATCAAGGAAAATCCCACTTCAACTTTTTTATTTACTGGCATGTGTCCGAAAAGAGTCATTGTTTTTGGAGCTCCAACCGCACCAACCCATTGCGTCCTATATAATATCCCTACATCTAACATCGATTGTGTTCCAGTTGCATAAGCAGGATTTATCACATTCATATTATACATGTATTGTGTAAATTGTGGATCTTGCTGAGCCGAGGCATTTATTATAAAAAATAAAAAACTTACAAACAGTATTGTTTTTTTCATTTGAAATTTAGTTTAAAGTAATAAAAAACGATTATCGATTTAAATAAAGTCGACCTTGTTTAGGAGATTTGTTCCCTTTATTATAATTGATAATATAAAAATAAACCCCGTTTGGCGCAAATCCATCAATCCCAATTTTAGAATCAGAATTTCTCCCATCCCATTCTGGTTTGTTTTTATTACCGCTGAACATACGATTTCCGTATCTATTGTAGATTTCTAAGGAATAATTTGGATATATAAATTCGATATCCGGAATTTTGAAAGTGTCATTTACAGCATCTCCGTTTGGCGAAAATCCGTCAGGAATAAAAAACCCAGGAGTTGCATCACAATTTGAAAGAGATACAGTCACAGCCAAAGCATCCGAATAACAATTTGTGCTATTTGAATAATCGAAGCCATAATAAGTAAAACCATCTTTAAGCAATTCTGTCGATACTATTTGATTTCCATTTGTGGGTGCATCAAACCAGGTTAAGGTTCCGTTTGAAGTTACATTGGCGGTCAAACTTTGCAAAGTGGGATTGTCTAATCCGCAAAAAATTTGTCCGTCTTGGTTTAATGTTGGAGCTTGCACCTCGTTTATTACAACGATAGCTGGTGCTCTTCCTGATTCACATCCTGTAGTAACATTTACCTCTTTTACGTAATAAGTCCTAGAAACTAAAAGGGTACTGGCACTTAAAACAGTGGTACTTGTTACTGAATCAAACCATTGGTATTGAGTTCCGCTTGGAGTTAAATCAGCAATTGTTTTTTTATCGTTTTTGCAAAAGTTAGGGTTGTTTGTTATTGGATTACTCGGAATGCCATTCATCGCAAAACTTTTGATATTGTTAGGTATAGATGATCTACAACCACCTGTATTATCAATAATATCAGTAATAACCAGAGAAGTGCTTCCAGTATTGACGAGTGAACCCGCTGGGATAATAAAACTGGCATTGCCTGAACTAACAGGTACTATTACCGTTTGATTCATGGCACTATTTACTCCCGTCAAATTATAATTTAAGGTAATATTAGTCAAAGCCCCTAATCCCGTGAGCGATACTGTAACGGGCTGATTTTGACAAACATCTTTTATATCTATCTTAAGGTTAGTAAGATCGGTTAATGGTTTTACTACAAAAACTTGGGTCAGTGTTGCTGTATTAGTACAACCAGTAGTTAAATTTGTGATACTTGTAATTGAAATTGTCGTGTTGCCATCATTAGGAATCAAACTCGACGGAACAAGAAAAGTAGCCGTTCCTCCAGAAACTGTAAAAAATGCTTGTTGTCCAACAGCTGTGTTTTTATCTGATAAATTATAAAGAATACTATAATTCCCATCCGTTAAATTAGTGTTACCAGAAATTCCGACCGTCGCACTGGAACCTTTACAAACAGGATTGATAATTAGCGTAGCAGTATTGATTTTTGGTAAAGGATTAACATGAAGAACATTTGAAATAATACCAATTATATTCGTACAAGCACCTAAACTAGTAACGCTTACAATATCCGTTATACTGATGGTGTAATCTGCAACTTGTTGAAAATTACTTGACGCAATGGGAAAAGTCAAAACTCCATTGCTGAAATTTGCAATTATATTATTTGTCGTAGTTCCTAATGGACCCAAAATATTATACGCCACATGATAACTTCCATTTGGGATATTTTTAATTCCTTTATTTAGAACAACGCTATAGGTTGCTGTGGCAATTTCATTTTCACAAATATCCGAATTTACGACAAGTTTTGCCCCTGTAAAATCAAGCTGTTCTTCTATGATGATAGTCACAACTGTTTTTTTTATGGTGCAAATAGGATTAGTTGGTAAAACAGAATACGTAAAACTATAGACACCAGCACCAAAAGAATTGTATAAGTTCTGAACATTTACTTTAGAATCAAAGGAACTTGATAATTCCGAAGTGCCGATCTCTGTCCAAAAACCACCCGGATCTGCTCCTGCCAATTTATCATTTAAATCAAAATTATTACTTAATGCCAAATTATCGGAACTACATAACAATAAAATGCCCCCCATCCCAGGCACGGGAGCTCTAAATACGGTTACATTAACTGTAGAAGATTGCGATGGGCACGTTCCTATTGCAGGCATAGTATAAGTAAACGAATGTGTTCCTAACCCAGCTATATTAGCATTGAGTAGACTACCCGTCAATGCACCTGTTCCATCATTATCTGACCAAATCCCATTAATTTGTGGGCCAAGAAAATTTCCATTAAAACCTTGAAACAAATTAAAACTAAGATCATCATTACAAGCAGAAACATTAGGACTGGATATTCCTGAATACCCTCCAATTGTAACCGTTATTGTTGCCGTGTTATCTCCACAACCAATATTACTCGTGTAGGTATAGGTATAAACGCCGCTTTTATTGATGATTTGGGCATTCAATATTCCGGTAGTTGTGTTCAATCCCCCAGAAAAAAGATCGTCCGTCCAAGTTCCTCCTGGAACAGCTCCCCCTCCTAAAAGGCTAAAAAGATCAATGGATTGACTACTGGGATTTGGAATATCACATACAGTTATGCTATTATCATTTCCTGCACATTGTGCATTCGTATTTGTGGTAGAAAAAAATAATACAAGGATAATGGCAAAATGCAAAAAACTCAACTTTGGTGGGGTAAGTATTTTTAAACTCATAAATATTACTTTAGTTTAACTCAAAATTAAACTAATTATTAGATTAATGATTTTTTTTAGGCAAAAAAATCTCACAGCCGTCTAAATATTATCTTTGAGACAAATGAAAAGTTATTTAGATCAAGTAATACATCCTTTTTTCGATGAATAGTAGTCTTGAATTATTTTTTAGAAAATAAAAAAGTGTTTTTAAAAGCATTTAGAAGTCAATTTAGAGGTGTGAGAAAGATAGATTTCTTCTTATTCAGATTATCCAACCTTTTTGCGTAATCCTCAACTTTTGAACTTGATTCGATTCATCCATTATATATACATAAGTTACAAAACCAATAAACGCAAAAAATCCTCATCAAATTCATGATGAGGATTTAATAGAATCTGAAACGAGTTCAGATTAAAGAAAGGCGACGACATACTCTCCCACATAACTGCAGTACCATCTGCGCAGGCGGGCTTAACTACTCTGTTCGGGATGGGAAGAGGTGAGCCCCGCCGCAATAACCACCTTAAGAG
>NZ_JBLVPV010000017.1:0-81940 GCF_048286775.1 Flavobacterium glycogeni | reverse complement strand
GGTCCGTGTCTCAGTACCAGTGTGGGGGATCTCCCTCTCAGGACCCCTACCCATCGTTGCCTTGGTAAGCCGTTACCTTACCAACTAGCTAATGGGACGCATGCTCATCTTTCACCGTTGTGACTTTAATAACATCTCCATGCAGAGTCGTTATACTATGAGGTATTAATCCAAATTTCTCTGGGCTATCCCTCTGTGAAAGGTAGATTGCATACGCGTTACGCACCCGTGCGCCGGTCTCTAGTTCCGAAGAACTATACCCCTCGACTTGCATGTGTTAAGCCTGCCGCTAGCGTTCATCCTGAGCCAGGATCAAACTCTTCATCGTATATTGTGTGAGTCCAGATAAATCTGTGCTCTTTGTTTATTCGACTAAATTCTCTAGTGGTTTTTTCAAATCTCTCGATTCTATTACTCTTATTCTTTTGTTTTGAAATCTCTTTCAAAACGGCTGTCAATTCAATATGTCTAGGAACGTGTTCTTCTTTGTTTTTCCCTTCGTTTGCACTCGTTAAAGCGTTTCTCAAAGCGGGTGCAAAAGTGCAACTTCTTTTTTTAACTGGCAAGAAATTTTTGAAGTTTTTTTTGAAATTTTTATTTCCGTTTTTCTTCTCTTTTTCTTAGCAGTTTGTCAAGGAACTTCGCTTGTTTTGCGGGGTGCAAATGTAGCAAGCGTTTTCTAATCTCACAAGCTTTTTTGAATCTTTTTTAGAAAAAAAATTTTCTGAATTAATTCGTATTACTTGTCAGTTTGTTAAAGAACGTCTGCGTCATTGCGGGTGCAAAACTACCACCTTTATCCCGTTATTCAAGCTTTTTAACCCCCTTTTTTTAATGTTTTTTTAACTTTCGCTTTAACTCGCTGGAAATATGTCTTTTGGAATGAAAAGTTTTTCCTCTCCCCTCCCGATCCCGAAGCATCGGGACGGGGCTCTCCGAATGAAAGGGTGACTTTATAGGTAAAAACCGTGGATGTCATTATATATAGGGAATCGCATTATACCTTTCTTTATCTATAGAATTCCTCTAAACACTAAGAGTTATTGCCGTTTTACTGGCGATGGACTTGCCGTAGTATCTGTAAAAAGTATCTTTACTTGTCATTATAGTTATGCAAACAAAAAGTTCCATCTCATTCACAATCCATAAAAACTACAAAACAGACCAAATCAAAAGCATGCATGGGTTACCTTATACAAAGACAAACACACTTTTTTACTTCACTCCTATATATAAGGTAACAAAATAGATGTTGCTGATGTGATTTCGCCTTGGTCGAAAGAACAAAATCTATGGAATACCCAACCCGCGTTAGGGATAGCAGCAAAAAGCCCACAGTCCCGCTTTTTTTGGCGGGACGCGGACTTGTAGCGGATAGCCCGACGCATTATATAAAGAGAGGCAACTACCCGCTAAGATAATTGCCTCGCTTTATATAATGAGGAACGCACAAATAATGATTACTGCCTCAACCTACTTTTCTAAAGTATCCAATGTTGCATTAGAGACTACTGATCTATCCTGTTGCAAAACATCATCATCACTCGCGTATTGATCTTTTTTCTTTATCAAAAGCCAAGCATTTTTCTGTTTGATTTTAAGTTTCACCAATGCGAATTCGCCTTTGAGTTTTTTTCCATCAAGAATAAAACTAAGATGCCCTTCTTGTAAATCGGATTTTAATTTATTCTCGACATCTTCTACATCATCTCTATCAGCTAAGGAGTAGGTTCCATTATCCCAAACGATAACATTCCCTGCACCATAATTTCCTTCAGGAATAGTACCTTCAAAATCCTTATAACTATAAGGATGATCTTCCACCATAATCGCAAGTCTTTTATCTGTCGGATTCATGGACGGACCTTTAGGTATGGCCCAACTTTTTAATACACCATTCATTTCCAATCGAAAATCATAATGTAAATGAGAAGCGGCATGTTTTTGCACCACGAAAATCAATTTGGTTGACGATTTTTTAATTTCACCTTCAGGCTCGGTGGTGGAATTGAAATTACGCTTTTGATTGTATTTATTCAAAGACATAGCAAAGTAGGATTAGCGTTGAAATTAATATAAAAGTTACGATTTTAATTTTGTTTCCAGCCTATAAATCTGATTTAATAACTTTTAAGCCCACTCCATAAGTCAAATACATCAGAAAATACTCCAATCAAACTCAACGGTCATCAAGCCATACAGTGCTACTGTTACAGGCAGATAAAGCCTTCTAATGCCTCTCATTTAATAGTTAATTAAAGGCTAAATATCCTTATAACAATCAAAAACAGTTTGAAATTTCAATAGATTTGCAATCTTGAATTGATTACTAATTTATACCCATGTCAAAAGAAAAGTTACGAAAAGATAGAACCTGCCTCAACTGTAATCATGAAGTGGACCAACGTTATTGCCCTAACTGTGGACAAGAGAATACTAAAACTAGTAAATCCTTTCATCACCTGTTTATTCATTTCTTTGAAGACTTAACTCATTATGATAATGCATTCTGGAGGACTATTTTTTATTTGTTTTTCAAACCCGCTGCTTTAACAAAAGCCTATATATCCGGAAAGCGATTGTCTTTTTTGCCACCCATACGACTCTATATTTTTATCAGTTTTATCACTTTCTTATTGATATCAATATTCCCCAATGAAACTGTTAACACAAAAAACATCCCTAACGTAAAAATAGGAAACGAGGTTATTGTCCCTACAATAGATTCATTACACATTGAAGAGAAAAGCGTAGATGGCTTAACAAAAGTAGGGATATTATCCCAAAAGAATAATGACACCATAAAAAAAATCTTGCAGCAAACGGAAGAAATAGACAAAACAGAGGTTGCCGATTTTGGATATAAATCTATTAACGAATTAGACTCAATACAAAAAAATGGTGCCGAAAAAGCAAAAGTTAGTTCAACCGAATACTGGTTCCTTAAAAAGTGGCTTTCCGTAAAAGAAGAGAATACAAATGAAGAAATTATTGAAAAGTTCAGTGAATCTTTTACCAATAATCTATCAAAGGTATTGTTTATGTATATGCCAGTTTTTGCCTTTATTTTATGGCTTTTTCACGATAAAAAAAGATGGCTCTATTTTGATAATGGTATTTTCACCCTACACTATTTTTCCTTTTTGCTTTTACTGATTTTAACTCTATTTTTTATAGACAAACTTTTCCCGGTATTTGGGAGCAATCCTGTTTTAGGTTGGATACATTTTGGTATAAAATCAATTGGACTTTTTTGGATGATTTATTATTTTTTTCCCGCACACCGCCGTTTTTATGGCGAAAAATTCATGCTCTCTTTTTTAAAAAGCAGTGCAATTATTATTGTTAATTTATTAATTATCACTGTTTTGACAATTCTATTTGCATTATACACTTACATAAACATTCACTAAAGAACAACCAGAACACATAATAATTCCATAATTAAAAAGGTCTACGTTAACCCTTATCCCCTGTATTCTCATCCAAATTGTTGTGATCATCACCACCTATACTGTAATGGTTATTCTCTTCGTCTTCGTTTCCTGAATTTTCCTGATCGTCATCTAATTCTGAGCCTGGAATGTCTAAATCACCGCCAGAAACATCCTCTTCAAAATTTTTTTCATTTAATTTTCTAACATTGTTTATTTCAACTGGCGCTTTCTTTTTAGTAAGATCTTCCGGGTCTATTTCTATTTCTTTATGGAATTGACTATATATATCTTCGCTTGGAGGATATAAAAGAGAATCTGGGATTACATTTTTATCTTTCTTACCTGGTTTTCTTTTGTCAAAATTTAATTTATCCTCTTTATTATTCATCTTACATTTATTTAAATGATTTTCAATACACTAAGTTAATCATTTTTAAATAAAACTAACTTAAATCCCATAAATTATTCCGTATAAATGACTAACTTTAAACTACTTAACCAGTAACCAAGTGATCTATCAATCCTATTACTAATTTTAAAAAAAATAAAAACATGAGCCTATTAACTGACAATGTAATTCCAGGAAATCATGGTACAATTTTCGGAACAAATGCTACGGAGGATTCCGATTTAATGGAAATTAAAACTAGCTTATTGGAATTAGACGGAATAAAAGATGTGCTGCTGAATACAGAGATCTTTCCCAGAGAATTTACGGTACACACCACCAAAATGATATCCGTAACTGATATTGAAAATAAAGTAAAATCAGTGGGATTTCATGCTATTCCAAAAGATTTATTCGAGCTTTAATATTTCGGAATTTCTACTAAAATAAAAAATAGCCCCGATTCAATTAATCTCAAATTATTAAAAAAAGAAGAAAAATGGAAACTGAAAAAACAATTTACCAATTACACGAAGAACACAAAACGTGGCTAAACAAACTTTTGTTTTATAAAGACGAACTTAAAATTATGGCTGATCGAATTTCGGAGGTGGCGGAAAAGAATACTTCTAAAGAAGTACGTTCCTTAGCGGATCATTTCAATAATCAGCTGATTATTCAAAAGGAACAAATTGACATCTTAAATCATGATATTAAAAGTCACGAATCATATCTTGAGGAAGCAGTACAAAATAATCCTAATGCTATTGATCATGAAAAATTTTCAGACCATAAAAAGCATAGAAAAAGCATCGCTGTTTTTGAAAAACTATTTAAAGATTTGAGGGAAGAATCGATTGATTTTCTATCGAAATGGATGTGAATTTCAATGACTATTAAAAATTTACTATTCTAAATTTGTTTTTCATATATGTATATCTTAATATTGCAATATAAATATATAACGATGGGAATTACTAAATCAGAACATTTCACAGACAAGCAAAACGAATTGGCAACATTGGCAAAAGCCATAGGCCATCCTGCCCGTATAGCCATAATAGAACATCTAATAAAAGTAAACAGTTGCATGTGCGGTGATATCGTAAACGAACTGCCTCTGGCGCAACCTACCGTTTCACAACACCTGAAGGAACTAAAAAATGCCGGACTCATAAAAGGCAATTTTGAAGGAAATGCCATTTGTTACTGCCTCAACGAAGAAGGTTTTAATAAAATAAAAGGCTTTTTTCAGCACATCAATACCTATTTAGAAAACAAGAAAAATCAATGTTGCTAATTTTTAAATTATAAAAAAATGAAACTATCAGAAATTAAAAAACAGTTGAACACGTTAGATAACGTCGCTTTTGTATTGCCAAACGGTACTTATGTTCCAGAACATTTTCACGTAACCGAAGTGGGGTTAATCACCAAAAACTTTATTGACTGCGGTGGAAAAGTTCGAAAAGAAACCGTTGTAAATTTTCAATTATGGGATGCCAATGACTTTGAACACCGTCTAAAACCACAAAAACTTTTGAATATCATCGCTCTTTCAGAAAAAGTATTGGGTATTGAAGATTATGAAGTGGAAGTAGAATTCCAAGCAGAAACCATTGGGAAATACGATATTGGTTTCAACGGAACAGCATTCACTTTATTAAACAAACAAACGGCTTGCTTAGCCCAAGATCAATGTGGCATTCCAGCAGAAAAACAAAAAATGAAATTATCCGAAATATCAAGTCAACCCAATAGCTGTACTCCTGGAGGAAGCTGTTGCTAATTTTAATACTATAAAATGGACTTAACCAAAACCATCCTGTTTCCAGCAATCGAAAAAGCAATCCGTGCTTTTGATTTTGAAAACATAACAGCAGAACGCAAAATTACATTGCAGCCACTTATTGATTTTATTCAAAATAAAATTACCAACCATCAAGAAGTTAGGCTGAACTTTATTTGCACGCATAATTCCAGAAGAAGCCATTTATCGCAAGTTTGGGCACAAACTGCAGCTACATATTATACTATTAAAAATGTATTTTGTTATTCTGGTGGTACCGAAGCAACTGCTTTATTTCCTATGGCTGCCAAAACATTGGAGCAATCGGGTTTTAAAATTAAAGCCATTGCAGCAGGAAACAATCCAATTTATGCCATAAAATATGCTAAAAATGAGCATCCTATTATTGGTTTTTCTAAAACCTATGATGACGATTTTAATCCGCAAAGTGAATTTGCAGCGATATTGACTTGCTCACAAGCTGATGGAGGTTGTCCGTTTATTGCAGGCGCTGAAAAGCGTATTCCAATCACATTTGAAGATCCGAAAGCATTTGACAATACGCCACAGCAAGCAGAAAAATATCAGGAACGCAGTTTGCAAATTGCAACCGAAATGTTTTATGTATTCTCTCAAATAAAATCTTACTAATGGCATTACATAAAAAAAGATTAAACTTTCTCGATAGCTACCTTACACTTTGGATATTTCTGGCAATGGCAATTGGCGTTTCCATTGGTTACTTTATACCGTCAAGCAGCGGTTTCATCAATTCCTTTTCCAGCGGAACGACCAATGTTCCTCTGGCAATCGGATTAATTTTGATGATGTATCCGCCATTGACTAAAATTGATTTTTCAAAAATTCCTTTAATGTTTGAAAAGCCAAAATTACTGAGTGCCTCTTTTTTAATCACCTGGATTGTTGGTCCGTTTTTAATGTTTTTATTAGCCACTTTCTTTTTGAAAGATTATCCGGAATACATGACCGGTTTAATCATAATTGGAATTGCGCCTTGCATTGCGATGGTAATTGTCTGGAATGAATTAGCTGAGGGAAACAGGGAATTAACGGCTGGTTTAATCGGGATTAACAGCTTACTTCAAGTGTTTTTTTTTGGTTTATATGCCTATTTTTATTTGGAAATCATGTTGCCTTTATTTGGAATAAAAGGATTGGAATTAAATATTACCATCGCTGAAATTGCTACAACAGTTGGGATTTATTTAGGAATTCCATTTGCATTAGCAGTAATTAGCCGTTATGCCATTAAGAAATTTATTGGCGACAAATGGTTCAATCAGAAGTTTATTCCTTTTGTTTCACCCATTACCTTGATTGCTTTACTATTTACAATCGTAGTCATGTTCAGTTTAAAAGGTGAAATGATCGTTGATTTACCACTGGATGTCATTAGAATTGCTATTCCGCTTGTCATTTTCTTCACCATTATGTTTTTCCTGATGTTTTTTGTTTCAAAAAAGATCGGAGCCAATTATAGAGATGCCGTTGCACTATCATTCACCGCATCGGGCAATAATTTTGAGTTGGCAATTGCAGTTTCCATTGGAGTTTTTGGCATCAATAGCGGACAAGCATTTGCAGGAGTTATTGGACCATTAGTAGAAGTCCCGGCTTTGATAATCTTGGTAAACGTCGCTTTTTGGTTAAAAAAGAAATATTATTCGAATTAGGTTTTACTCTTTTTATAAAAATAAAAAGCCCGAAATCTAAAATTGATTTCGGGCTTTTCTATAAATTCTAAAATAAATTATTCAATAGGAAGAATAAGTGTTGAAGTTATAGCTTCCAAAACCTCAAAAGCAGTTTCAGCCATTTTATTTCCCTTGGTATCCAATAATGGATTCACCTCCACAAATTCGATGCAAACAACCTTTTTGGTTTGAATAATTTGATTGATAATCGCTATGATTTCATACTGATCAAAACCTTTTGGAACTGGCGTTCCCGTACCATAGGAAATCATATTACAATCCATGGAATCCACATCAAAAGAAACATACAACCTATCGCAGTGTGACAACTTTGACAAAGCTTCTCCCACACAGGTTTGAAGTCCTCTATAACGTACCTCATCAACTTTATAGTTTTTGATCTGTAATTTTTCAATCTGCTTATCTTCTGCTTCTTCCGTGTCACGAACACCAAAGTAAACTAAATTTTCAGCGAGTATTTTAGCTCCTTGACATCCAATATTTTTCATATCTTCCCAATGTTGCTGTGTTTCCGGAGGAACTTCATTATTCTGACAACTCAAATTGTCATCAGCAATGGCAGCAGACAAAGGCATTCCATGAATATTTCCCGAAGGTGAGGTGTAAGGTGAATGCAAATCAGCATGTGCATCGATCCAAATAACACCCAAAGTCTCCTCTGGATAAGCCGCTTTTATACCACTTATTGTTCCTAATGCCGAAGAATGATCTCCAGATAAAACAATTGGAAAATAATTCCCTTCTAAATTTTTCTTTACCGCATTACAAACTCTGGTGCATTGCTCCACAACATGCTCAATCCTTTTAGCAGAAGAGCTTCGGTTTTTATCATATATGGATTCGTTGTGTGTTTTTACATCTTCAAATTCAAATTGATTAAAATAATCACTGCTCTTATTGATTGCAGCAATTTCGATAGCATCAATTCCTAAATCAGAGCCTCGAGTACCAGCACCAATATCGGATCTGTTCTTTATTAATTTTATTGCTTTTCCCATTATCGCTTAAATTATCTGAAATCGTTTAATGCTCTTTCGATAATAGCAAGACATTCCTGGATTTGAGATTCTGTAATTACCAATGGCGGCGCTAAACGGATTTTATTACCATGTGTTGGTTTTGCCAATAATCCGTATTCGCTGAATTTCATACAAATATTCCAAGCTAAATCCGATTCTTCATCACAATTGATAACAATCGCATTCAATAATCCTTTACCTCTAACCAATGTGATTAATGAATTTCTAGAAGCAATCTCATTAAGTCCCGTTCTTAAAACTTCCCCTAAGTAAGCGGCATTTTGTGCCAAATTTTCTTCCTTCACTACTTCAAGCGCAGCAATAGCGACAGCAGCAGCAATAGGATTTCCTCCAAAAGTAGAACCGTGTTGCCCTGGCTTAATGACATTCATGATGTGATCATTGGTCAAAACAGCCGAAACCGGATAAACACCTCCCGAAATCGCTTTTCCTAAAATTAAAATATCCGGTTGCACATTTTCATGATTCACGGCTAATAATTTTCCTGTACGGGCAATTCCTGTTTGTACTTCATCAGCAATAAATAAAACATTATGTGCTTCACAAAGCGCTTTAGTTTTTGCCAAATACCCTTCGGCAGGAACATAAACACCAGCTTCTCCTTGAATTGGTTCCACTAAAAAACCTGCAATATTTTTGGTTGATTTCAATACGTTTTCTAATGCTTCAACATCATCGTATGGAATTTTGATAAATCCGGCTGTAAAGGGACCAAAATTTTTACGGGCACTTTCATCATTCGAAAATGAAATAATTGTTGTTGTTCTTCCGTGAAAATTGTTTTCACAAACAATAATTTGTGCTTCATTTTCAGGAATTCCTTTTACTTCATACGCCCATTTCCGGCATAACTTCAAAGCGGTTTCAACCGCTTCAGCACCTGTATTCATTGGCAATACTTTATCAAAACCAAAATACTTGGTCACATATTCTTCATACGGTCCCAGTTGATCATTATGAAAAGCACGTGAAGTCAACGTCAGTGTTTGCGCTTGTTTTACCATCGCGCCAACAATTTTTGGGTGACAATGTCCTTGATTCACGGCAGAATATGCCGATAAAAAATCATAATATTTTTTCCCATCCACATCCCAAACATAAACGCCTTCGCCTCTTTCTAAAACTACAGGTAAAGGATGGTAATTGTGAGCTCCATATTGATTCTCTTTTGCTATCAGTGCTTCAGATTTTGAAGAAAGGTTTTGTTCTGTATGTGTCATGATGTTTCTATTTTAATATAATAAAGTACAAAATTACTATTTTTTTTTAATTTACCAATAAAAATAAATGTTTTGACTTTTATAAAGATATAATTTAAAAATATTTCTTTAATTTACATTGAAAATAAGTCATTTTTAAATAATTAATTCGATTTACAGATGCATTTCGAAATAAATAAAAATAAGTACTTTTATACAAATACAAAAGCATCATCTATAATTAAAACAACATGGATATATTAGACGAATTTGACATCAATATTATCAAAGAATTAGAGAAAGACGGGAGAATGGCTTATTCTGCCATCGCAGCCAATCTAAAAATATCAAACACAATGGTACATCAACGCATCAATAGATTAACGGAACAGGGAATACTTACCGGAATAAAACCCGTGATTAATGAAAAGAAAATAGGATATGATTGGGGAGCTTTCACTGGAATCACCTTAAATAAAGACCAAGATTCTGACAGAATTATCGAAGAATTGAAAAACATTCCTGAAATAACAGAATGCTATTATATTACCGGTTCATACACTCTTTATATAAAAATCATTGCGAAAGACCATGAACACATGCGAAAGGTTCTTTATGAAAAAATTGACAATATCCCCGGCATTGCTAAAACCGATTCTATAATTGAATTGGGCTGTGCTTTCAAGCGAAATGTAAGTCTCTAATGTAATATTCAATAAAAAATGAAGTATTTTAAGAACCATTTGTCACTGGTCATTTTAGTTTTTTGTTTTAGTTTTCCAATGTTTTCTCAGAACACGACTGCTAAAGAAGTCGAAAGACTAAAAAAACTGGCGCAACAAGTGACCATCATCAGAGACAATTGGGGAATTGCACACGTGTATGGAAAAACCGACGCAGATGCCGTTTTTGGAATGCTTTATGCGCAATGTGAAGACGATTTCAAACGTGTAGAAATGAATTATATCGAAAAACTGGGAAGACTTTCCGAAATCAAAGGACAATCCGTTTTGTATAATGATTTAGAAATTAAACTTTTGATTGATACCAATGAAGCGAAAGCTGATTATAAAAAAGCAGCGCCTTGGTTGAAAAAATTATTAAACAGTTATGCCGATGGAATCAATTTTTACCTGTACAATCACCCCGAAGTGAAGCCCGCTTTATTGACTCATTTTGAACCTTGGTTTCCGTTACTTTGGGCAGACGGCAGCATTGGAGCCATAAGCACCGCCGGACTTTCTACAGGAGAATTGAAAGCTTTTTATTCCGGAAACACGGATAAAGTAGCCTACATAGAACGTGAAAAAGACGTACAAACAGGTTCTAACGGATTTGCAATTGCACCTTCAAAAACAGCTTCTGGAAATGCTGTTTTGTACATCAACCCGCATACCTCCTTTTATTTCCGACCAGAAATACAAATGAGCAGTGAAGAAGGATTGAATGCATACGGAGCAGTTACTTGGGGACAATTTTTTATTTACCAAGGATTTAACGAAAACTGTGGTTGGATGCATACCTCTTCAAATGTTGATGTAGCGGATATGTATGCCGAGAAAATCGTAACTAATAACAACAAACTATTTTACGAATACGATAACAAATTAGTTCCGGTTATCGAGAAAAAAATAACCATCAAATATTTGGAAAACGGAAAACTGATTCCTAAAACATTCAACACCTATTACACCAATCATGGTCCAATTATGGCCAAAAGAGACGGAAAATGGATTAGCTTAAAATCGAATAATCGTTCGATGAAAAGTCTGGAACAAAGTTGGGTAAGAACTAAATCAAAAGGATTTGAGGATTATAAAAAGGCAATGGATTTAAAAGCCAATACCTCAAACAATACTGTTTATGCGGATAAAGAAGGAAACATCGCATACTGGCATGGAAATTTTATTCCCATTCGAGATAAAAAACTCAATTGGTCTAAAGTGATGGACGGCACAACACCGGCAACGCAATGGAAAGGGTTACACGAAGTTTCGGAAACGGTTCATTCCTACAATCCCACAAACGGCTGGCTGCAAAATTGTAATTCAACACCTTATACTGTAGCTGGTGACAATAGTCCAAAAGAGGAAAACTACTTACCTTACATGGCTCCCGATGGAGAAAGTTTCAGAGGACTAAATGCTGTCCGCTTATTGAGTAAAGGCAATACCTATACGTTAGACAAAGTAATTGCCGACGGTTACGACACAAAACTGACCGCCTTTGAATTTTTAATACCATCATTAATCAGCAGTTTCGAAAAAAACATCAGTAAAGATAATGTCCTTTATTCCGAATTATTGGGACCAATAACCCTATTGAAAAATTGGGATTATTATACACGAGAAAATTCTATTGCTACAACCTTAGCTGTGGAATGGGCCTATAAATTAGACCCGATTATTCAAAAAGTATACATCGATGAAGGCGAAAGGGACCAAGTTGAAAACACCATAAATTTTGTAAAAAACGCTACACCAGACCAATTGGTACCTCAGCTACAAATGGTGATAAACGAATTGAAAAATAAATTTGGAACCTGGCAAATTCCTTGGGGAGAAATCAACCGTTTCCAGAGAACTACGGGAGACATTAATCTAATCTATAATGATACTTTAGAGAGTTTACCCATAGGTTATGGTCCGGCACTTTGGGGTAGCCTACCCGCTTATAAAAGTAATTATCAAAAAGACACCAAAAAACGCTACGGAACTAACGGAAACAGTTTTGTGTGCGCGGTAGAATTTGGAACAAAAATAAAAGCAAAATCATTACTTGCGGGAGGGAACAGTGGAAATCCAAAATCAAAGCATTTTTACGATCAGGCTGAAATGTACCGAAAAGGAGAATTCAAAGACGTACTTTTTTACAAAGAAGATGTTCAAAAAAATGCCGAAAAGACCTATCATCCCGGTGAATAATTTCTTATGCTCATTCAGTACATGTCTTTACAGATCCTTAAGCTGAAAATGACAATTCTAAAGGATCAGCTTACAATGAAAAAGCAGCCAAACGTTCTTGGGAGTACTTGAATTCTTTCTTAAAACAAGTTTTGAAATAATTTAGTAAATATATTTTTTCAAAAACAGTATAAGTTCAGTTTTTTTGTTAGTTTTATGCATTAAAATTTAACAAAAAGTCAAGAATTTATACTATTTTTTTTTATGTCAAAAAGTAAAATCAGGAACGACAAAACCTGTCTCAATTGTAGGTATGTGGTCGAAAATAGATTCTGTCCTAATTGTGGACAGGAGAATACCGATACCCGAAAAACGTTTCATCACTTGTTCTTCCACTTCATTGAGGACCTTACCCATTATGAAAATGCCTTTTGGAAAACCATCAAAAACCTATTGTTCAAACCGGCATCCTTAACAAAGGAGTATTTATCAGGAAAACGATTGTCTTATTTGGCTCCAGTTAGATTGTATATTTTTATAAGTTTTATCACGTTTCTATTGATTGCCATTTTTCCCAGTGAGATCAATTCTCCCGAAAAAACTATTGAAAAAGAATCTACCATTATCACCAAAAACAAATCGTTTCAGAATACCATATCCAAAAATGATTCGGTTAAAAAGAGCCAAACTGCTTCAAATGAGGAAGAAGAGGAATTTCAAGATTTTGGATACGACTCCGTGGAACAATTGGACTCTATCCAAAAAAATGCTCCGGAATCAAAAAAGCTGTCCGATTTTAGTTATTGGGCCAACAGGAAATTCCAAATTGTAAAAGACAATAACTCAAAAGGAGAATTACTTGAAAAATTCATAAGCTCCTTTACCCATAATTTACCAAAAGTTCTTTTTGTATTCATGCCTATTTTTGCTTTTTCCCTCTGGCTTTTTCACGGCAAAAAACGTTGGTATTACTTTGATCATGGTATTTTCACCTTACATTACTTTTCCTTTTTGTTATTACTATTTTTGTTATTGTTTCTAATTAACAAAGGATTGACACCATTTTCAGAATCGAGTCTCGTTTCTTTCATACAGATACTAATTAATTTTATTGGTATTGGATGGATGTTTTATTATTTCTATCCGGCGCACCGTCGTTTTTATGGGGAAACTCGCTTTATCTCCTTTATAAAATGCAGCCTGCTATTTTTCATCAACTTTATACTAGTCTCTATTATATTATTACTTTTTGCCATTTATACATTTATCAATTTACATTAAAAACATGAAAAAAATCCCTTTTTTAGGTCTACTGGTAGTTTTAAATATAAGCTGTACCACTCAAAAAGTGAGTGTTACTAATGTCGACCCAACAAAATACATGAATACAATTACGTCAGACGAACTAAAAACACACCTTTACATTGTAGCTTCAGACGAAATGGAAGGCCGTGAAACCGGTTCTGCAGGTCAAAAGAAAGCAGGTGTTTACCTTATCGATCAATACAAGAAAAACTCCGTTCCCTTTCCTATTGGCGCTTCAGACTATTACCAAAAAATTCCGGCTGCTTTCCTAAATGCCAAACGCAATGAAAACTTACCGGATTCCGAAAACATTTGGGCTTACATTGAAGGATCTGAAAAACCAAATGAAGTGCTTGTGATTTCTGCCCATTACGATCACGTAGGTGCAAAAGATGGAGAAATTTATAACGGTGCTGATGATGATGGTTCAGGAACCGTAGCTTTACTTGAAATTGCGCAAGCGTTTCAAATAGCTAAAAAAGAAGGACACGGTCCAAAACGCTCCGTGCTATTTCTTCACGTTACCGGCGAAGAACATGGCTTGCATGGCTCAAGATATTACGCTGAAAATCCTTTGTTTCCTTTAGCCAATACGATAACTAATATCAATATTGACATGATAGGACGTCGCGACGAGGCACACGCCAGCAGTAATAATTACGTATACGTTATTGGCGCCAACCGATTATCGACTGATTTAGACAATATTTGTACCATAGCAAATACTAAATACACAAATTTGGATTTAGATTATAAATACAATGATCTTAAAGACCCAAACCATTTCTATGAGCGTTCTGATCATTACAATTTTGCCAAAAATGGAATTCCTTCTGTATTCCTTTTCAATGGTGTACATGCTGATTATCACAAACCAACGGACAGTCCGGACAAAATTGAATACGATGCTTTGACCAAAAGAACTCAATTTGCATTTGTAACCGCTTGGGAACTGGCAAACCGTACCGAAAGACCTATTGTAGATAAAAAATAGATTGAGCATTTGGGCACATCCACGCTTTCTCTAGCGTTACAACGTGGTCAGGCTTCCCGATAACTATCGGGACGTTACAATCTTTTATCACCCTGTCAGGGTTTAAAACCCTTACAGGGTGATAAAAGGATTTCCACTGCTATCCCTTGTGCAAACCCCATAAAAAAAGAGCTTTGAATCACTTCAAAGCTCTTTTTTAATAACATTATGCGCGCTCTAATTTTCAAATTTATAGAAGTTTTTCTTTTATTTCTATACTATCCGGACCAGGTGCACTAACTTTCTCAATTTTCCCTTCATTGTCAATTAATATATATTGAGGCAGTGATTTCACATCATAATTAACAGCAAAACCACTTTTAAATCCACCATTACCGGCATACAACTGCAATCCTTTTACCTGATATTTTTCAGTATATTTCCTCCACTTTTCTTCAGTATCATCTAATGAGAGAGCAATAAAAATCACATTAGTATTATTTTTATTTTCCTCAACAAGTTTATTCCATGAAGGAATACTTTTTATGCAAGGACCACACCACGAAGCTCCTAAATCGATATATACTTTCTTGCCTTTAAAATCTTTTAAAGTATAATTATTGCCAGCTAAATCGATCAAAGTAAAGTCTGGGGCAGGATTCCTTTTTTGAAACCAAGTATCCTCTCGAAATTTATCCAATTTTTCTTTAACTAATAAAGCGCTTCCACTTTTGTTTTTTAATTTAAGAGAAGACGATGTAGAATTAATTTTATCAGCCCAAACTATTTTATTTTCACGTTCTATTACTTCAGCATAAAAATTTAAAAAAACAACTTTCATTTCGTTAGCTGCATCAATCCCCTCCACAAGTTCATCAATAGAGGTCATTGCTGAATCTAGATAAGAATCAAACACAAACTTTTGACCGCTCTCATTTCGTCTTTGATCGGTTAAGTTTCTAACAAAGGAAATTGTAAACTCTCTAAAATAAGAATTGGATAATGCTTCACCATTTTTAAATTTTACCATGTCAGAAAAACCGTAAAAATTAGGGCTATTTATTTTTTGTTTATCCTGATAAAACTTAAATTTTTCAACCTTAGATCCCTCAAACATTGTTTTAAAATAAAGATTGGAATAAATAAAGGACATTGATTCTTGTTTAATGAATGCTTGTTTGTCATTAACATTGGCATGAGTAAAGTATTTTTTCAGGAAATTTAATCTTTGATTGGTTATTGAATCCTGAATTAGAAAATAATTGTCGCTAAATGAATTAGCTCCTTCGTCGAAATTCGGATATTTCTTTTTGTAATCCTTATATGTTTTACTCCAGAAATCATTGTCTTCTATATAATATTTTGCAAAAATCCCTGCGTTCCCAGAAAACATGGCGTTTCCATCCTTCAAATCAATGGCCAAAGAAGAACCTGGTATTAACCACAATTGATATGTTTTGCCTCCACAAACTAAAAACCCCTTAACAGGTTTGTCAATTTTAATAGTTTGGTTAAAAGTTTTATCTGCTAATATTTTGATAGTATCTTGAATAATTACTATTCCATTTTTTGATTCTCGAGAGAGAACAAAATATGGTAAGAATGTATCTGTTTTACCTTTAATAAAAAAAGGAGAAACTTGTGCATAAAATGTCGCTGTAAACAGAAATAGTAAAAAAAGGAAAAAGATTCTTTTCATGGTAGCTTAATATTAAATTTGTACACATTTAAGTCATTCCATTACATACTTCCAAATCAATTTAGAGGAATATGCGCTATAAGCACTTTTTAGTTTTGCTAATTTATATCATTATTTCTTACAATACTAAAATCAAAGCCAATATCCCACGAAACTTTACTCCACAAAAAAAACCTCGAATTTCTTCGAGGCTTTTAGCTTTTGGGTTGATGCCGGGTTCAAGCGAGACACACTCCTTTACTTTCCTTTCGAAGTTGCAATCGGTCGATTGTTTCTGGACCACTCACTCCAAGATCCAACATACAGTTTTGGGATTTCTAGACCTGCATAAGCAATTGCCAAAAGAGTATGACAAGCTGTTACACCGGAACCACAATGCACAATACTATTTTCCGGCTTTATATTGTTGAATGCTTTTAAATATTTGTTCTTAAGTTCATCGGGCGATAAGAAAAAACCGTTGGAATCTAAATTAGTGGTAAAAGGAATGTTTATGGCACCAGGAATATGACCGGCAACTAAATCTATAGGTTCTTTTTCTCCATTGAATCGTTCCTTATCACGAATATCTATGACAAGAAAATCAGCATCTTGTGACACTTTGTCTATTTCGTGAATATCAGCTAACGGCAACAACCAATTTTCAACTTTATAGGGTTCCTTTTTCAAAGGACTTTCTATTTTTGAGCTTATTGGAAATCCAGCTTTTATAGCTGCTTCAAATCCACCATCAAGCACTTGAACTTTGTTGTGTCCTATAGATTTTAGCATCCACCAAAACCGAGCTGCTGCATTGGAACCATTTTTGTCATCGTAAACTACTACGTGACTCATTGGCGTTATACCAAGACTTGTTAATGTTTCAGAAAATTGCTCAAGAGTTGGTAAAGGATGCCTGCCTCCTATCGATACGTCAGCGTTTATATTCGCTAATTGCGTATTTAAATCAACATACAATGCGCCATCTAAATGTTTTGCTTCATAATTTTCTTTAGCACCACTTCCATTACTGACATCAATAATAATTAATTCACTTGTTTGGTGCAATATTACTAATTCATTTGGTTTTATGATTGGTGAGAGGTCTTGATGCATCTTTCTTAATTTTATAATTAGTGCCATTATTTTTTTACTCATTAACAGCTGAATTTATGCTAAATACAAACTAGCTACAGTTTTTAGGCATTGCTAATTTATGCTATTATTTACAATCCTCAAAACAGCAATTAAACCCAAAAATACTCAAGAGATAATTGTTCTCATGAGAATTTATTCCATAAAAAAGCCCACTTATGTGGACTTTAAAATTATCTTTTCTTTAATTTCACTAGCTGTTGCATACTTTATGTTTCAACTTTAGAATCATTATTTAAGCGGTTTCATCAAACTCCATTTTATCTGCGCTATCTATTTTGTATAATGGTTTCTCCATTGGCAATGTAAAATAAAAAGAAGAACCTTCGCCTTCTACACTTTCTACCCATATTTCACCACCATTTTTTTCTAAAAACCCTTTTACTAACAATAATCCAATCCCGGCACCCTTATTTTCTATTCTAGCTTTTGAAAGAATATCCATTTGTGGCGTAAAAAGTTTGCCTTGAATTTCTTTTGACATACCAACACCGGAATCTTTTATCTGAACTATTATTTTATCTTCTTTAGTTTTTGCTGAAACCATAATTTCCCCTCCGGGTAGTGAATGTTTAATAGCATTCGAAACTATATTCTGAATAACGGAAAGTAACATTTTTCCATCAGCAAAGACTTTAGTATTCACATCAATTTCATGATGAAGATTTATTGTATTTAAAGAAGCGGTATCATTTAAAGTCTCAAAAACTTTTTGGACATACTGGACCAGTTCAATTTTTCTTGGAGAAAATACTTCTGCTGCGTATTTTATTCTTGCCCATTCCACTAGGTAGTCTAACATATTCAATTCATCAATTGATGCTTTGTAAAGGAGCTCAAGCATTTCTTTAACTGTGCTTGGATCCATTCTTTCAAAATTTGATTTCAAATAACCCGTAGTAGCAATAATACTAGACAATGGGCTTCTCAAATCATGCGAAAGTATAGCAAGAACGCTTTCCTTATGAGTGTTCAAATCTTCCAGTTCTTTTACATAATTTTTTATCGCGTCTTCTGATTTCTTTCTTTCTGTTAAGTCGCGTAGGATTTTAACGTATCCTAACATCTCTCCATCTATTCCAGTGAGTGGAAAAACCAGACCATAAGCATAAAACGTACTCTTGTCTTTGCAAATGTGCCATCTATTATCTGTTGCTCTTCCCTCCTTTAATGCAGTTTCAATTTCATTTTTCGAAATACCATTTTGTATATCTTCATCTGTAAAAATTATATCAAAATGTTTTCCAATAATTTCATCCGGTTCATAACCAAAAATTTTTGTTGCCCCTGAACTCCAGCTGTTGATTATAAATTCATTGTCAAGAGTAAAAATCGAGTAATCTTGTAAACTATCTATTATTTGGCTATAAAACTCGGCTGTTGGAATGTAATTACTTTTAAGAATTTTAGAATTGATTTTCTCGTTTTCCATTAAATTATGTAAATAATATTTAAAAAATTGAAAGCTTATTTTCGGTTGATTTAACTTTGCAATGCGTTCAAAGATACACAAAAGAAAATACGATGTATGTAAAACAAATAATATAACCCCTAACAGGAATTGCCTTCATTTGTTTAATCATGAAATCCTAAATGACTTCTTTGATTGCACTCTGATACTATTCCCTTTTACAATATTCAAGCCAATAAAGTAACCCCTACAATCTCACGAAACTTTACCCCACAAAAAAAGCCTCGAATTTCTTCGAAGCTTTTGCTAAATACTCAATTTTTGTCTTGTAAGATAAAATGTGATTTACACTATTTTTTATAAATCAAGTGATACTTTTAAATTTCCGCCCAAGCCATCTTTAATAATTCGCATTAAAGTAGATAGTCTAATATCACTTGCATTATTTTCAATTCTTGAAATATAGCTTTTGGTCGTCCCTACTCTTTCTGCAAGTTCTTCTTGAGTTAAATGCTGCTTTTTTCTAGCTTCTTGTATTAAAACACCTAATTTAAAGGTGTCAAATTCTTCTTCAAATTTCTCTCTGGTCTCAGTACCTGTTTCGCCATAATGCTCTTCAAGGTGAGCAGTAAACGGTTTTATGTTTTTATTTGTTTTCATAATATTCTTTCTTAAGTTTTTCGGCTCTAATGATTTCGCTTTTGGGAGTCTTTTGCGTTTTTTTCTGAAATCCGCTTAATAGAATCACAAGATTTCCTTCGTCAAAAAAGCAAAAAATTCTAAAAATTCCGTTTCCGGCTGCAACTCTAATTTCCCAAAGTCCATCCGTATTTGTTAAATGTTTAAGAAATTTATCAGGAACAATTTTCATAGTTTGAATCAGAAGAATTGTCCAATCCATTTTCTTTCTGACATCGACAGACTGTTTTCTATAGAAATCTGTAAAATACTCTTTATAAATACCTACTTCTCGCTTAAACTCCTTCAATAGAATTAATTATTAGATTCCCACAAAGTTATCTAATTAGATAACATCATCAAAGCTTTAAGCAAAAAACTTTATCCCACAAAAAAAGCCTCGAATTTCTTCGAAGCTTTTGCTTTCTGGGTGGGAGACGGGGCTCGAACCCGCGACCCTCGGTACCACAAACCGATGCTCTAACCAACTGAGCTACAACCACCATTTGCTTAGCGGTGGCAAATATACGACATAAGTTTACTTCTGCAAATATTTTTTTTAAAAAATTACATGAAATTTATATCAAATCTGCTAAGCTATTGACTGCCAAATATCTTTCTACAGTAAAACCTTCCGCATGATCCACTCCAACGAGCCTTCCTAAATCTCTGGAACGGTAATTCAGGCTTTCTAAGAAGTTTTTACTGGTTATTGGTGACTCCGGTTCATTGGAATTTGCATCGTAGAACTGGGAACCATAAGCCAAAATCGATTGGATTTTTTTATCGGTGAAACCTGTAATGTCAACCACAAAATCAGGCTCTATATTTTTCCACTGTATGTAATGGTAGACTAATTTTGGTCTCCAAGCAGTTTGTTTCTCCCCTTCTGAAGTCGTCTCAATTTTCATCAATCCAGATAAAAAACAAGCATCCGAAACCAGTTTACTTCCCTTTGAATGATCAATATGACGATCGTCAATTGCATTACACAATACAATTTCCGGTTGATACTTACGAATCATTTTTATGATTTCCAATTGGTGCTTTTCATCATTGACAAAAAAACCATCTCGCATTTCTAAATTTTCACGTATTGAAACACCGAGAATTTTTGCAGCAGCATTCGCTTCCTGATCTCTGATTTCAGCTGAACCGCGAGTTCCTAATTCGCCACGGGTCAAATCAATAATCCCAACCGTTTTTCCTAAAGAGATTTCTTTTAAAATGGTTCCTGCACAACCCAATTCCACATCATCAGGATGCGCACCAAAAGCAAGTATGTCTAATTTCATCTAAATTTTGTTTACTATTTTTCTCATTTAATGTTTAAAGTTCCTGGATAGACCTAAATCTGAAATTTTTATCCTAAATCTAAAACCTTTTTCATCGTCATCGATTTATTGACACTTTCTCTCCACTCTTTTTCAGGAATACTGTCCTTTGTAATACCACAACCCACATACAAATGCGCTTGATCATCTTTGATTTGCATACATCTCAAATTGACATACAAATCGGATTTTAATTCTTCTTTGTTAAATCCTTCCTTGTTTAATTCCCCTAAAAAACCGGTATAGTATTCTCTGTCATAGCCTTCATTTTCAATAATAAAATCTTTAGCAGCCTCTTTTGGCAATCCGCATACGGCAGGTGTTGGATGCAAAACAGAAACTACTTGTTTCAAACTTGAATTCTCATTTATTACCCCTTCAAGATCTGTTTTAATATGTGCTAAAGTTCCCGCTTGTAACGTATAAGGACTCGAAACTGCCACTTCTGAAGTCAGGTTCTTTAGATTATTCAAAATAAAATCGGTGACAAATTGCTGTTCTTCCATTTCTTTTTTCTCCCAGACTGCTTCTGTCGTACCTTGAAGTTTTTGCGTTCCGGCTAATGCCATCGTATAAAACGTATTATTATTGGCCTTCAGCAATCGTTCTGGTGTAGCGCCCATCCATAATCCTATTTTTGGATGAAACCAACAATAGCAGAAAGCAGTTGGATAACTTTGGATTAATTTTTCGAAAATTGAAACGAGATCGAATGCAGACAAATCAACGATTTCTTTCCTTGATAGAACCACTTTTTTTAAAGTTCCTTTTGCAATAGCGTCAATCCCTTTTTGAACAAGCATTTCAAAATGTTCTTTCGCTTGCCTATCTTCTGAATCTGTGAAATCAGAATCATCATTTTCTTTAAAAGAAGTAATCAGGGCTTCCCATTTTACAGATTGATTTTTAGGAATAAGTATCATTTGACTGCCTTCAAAAGGAGCAAAAACAAAACCTGTTTCTTCAAAATTTTCAGCAAAATATAAATGGTCATTATTCTGGAAAAAACCCACTAACTTGATATCGTTTGGTTTTCTGTATAATACAAAAGGTAAATTTTGAGCTTTTTGTTGTTTTACTTTTATAAAAAAATCAATCATACACTAAATTTTTAAAATGGATTTTAATAAAAAACTACAGTCAATTCTTATTTTTTTTCTTTGGTCAAAACCATATTCGTCAATTTGCAAAGCGACACCAAATTTCCCTCCTCATCGGTAATCTTAATTTCCCAAAGATGCAGACTTCTTCCTTTGTGAATGATTCGCGCCGTTCCAAAAACAAATCCTTCACGAATACTTTTTAAATGATTTGCCGAAATCTCAATTCCGCGTACCTCCTGCTCTTTGTCGTTAATAAAAAAATGAGAAGCGGCACTTCCCACACTTTCTGCCAAAGCCACCGAAGCACCGCCATGCAACAATCCCATGGGTTGATGAACGGATGAATCAACAGGCATCTTTGCCACTAGAAAACCTTCGCCAGCATCTATGTATTCAATATTTAAGGTCTCCATCAACGTGTTTTTTGAAAACTGATTACAGTATTCAAGCATTTTATCTTTATCTAATGTCATAGAATTGCTTTTTAAAATGTAAAAATAATTAAAAGATAAGTCACAAAATAGTAAATGCAATTGTTATTCTAAATTCAAACTTAAAATCGTTCCCAATACTATTAGATTTTTCCTATTTTTACAAAAAAATACAACTAAATGCGTCCCATCACATTACTGTTTTTTATTGGAATAGTGCTTTCTATTTTTTCCTGTCGTTCCGATTTTGAGACTGTAGCAAGCACCGGCGATTTGAAATTTTCGAAAGACACCATTTATTTAGATACCGTTTTCACCAACATAGGTTCCAGTACGTACAGACTCAAAGTGTATAACAAAAGTAAAAATGACATCACCATTCCAACCATTAAATTAGGTAAAGGATTAAACTCAAAATACCGAATGACCGTTGATGGAATGCAGGGGACAGACGGGAAAATTTTCAATAATGTGGACCTTTTAGCCAAAGACAGTTTGTATATTTTCATAGAAACTACCGCAAATAGCGCTGATGCTAACCCAACTGATTTTTTATACACCGATCAAATTCAGTTTGACAGTGGCGAAAATCTTCAAAATGTAGAACTGGTAACGCTGATTCAAGACGCCGTTTTCCTGTATCCAAAACGTTTTGCTGATGGAACCACTGAAACACTTCCTATTGGAGACGAAAAAATCGATGGATTTTATCTTGATGAAAATGACCCCATAAATGGAAATGAATTGCAGTTTACCAATGATAAACCGTATGTGATTTATGGTTATGCAGCTGTTCCTTCGAATAAAACGGCAACTTTTGAGGCTGGAACCAGAGTTCATTTTCATGCTAATTCTGGACTTATTGTAGCCAATAATGCCTCTATAAATATTAATGGAACACTGTCAACAACGGATAAACTAGAAAATGAAGTCATTTTTGAAGGTGACCGATTAGAACCTGATTTTTCGGATGTACCGGGACAATGGGGTACCATTTGGCTTACAGATGGCAGTACCAATAATAAGTTGAATCACCTCACGATTAGAAATGCTACTATTGGTTTATTGATTCAAAATAATGATGGCACAACCGTTTCTATCAAAAACACCCAAATTTACAATAGCAGTAACTACGGAATTTTGGCGCAGACCGCAAAAATAAATGGAGAAAATTTAGTTATCAATAATGCAGGACAAGCGAGTTTAGCCTGTTCGTATGGCGGAAATTATTCGTTTACACATTCCACCTTCAATAATAACTGGAACAGTTCACAGCAAGTCGCGGTTTTTGTCAGTAATTATATAACTGGCGCAATTCCTGAAGTGAAAGATTTGACTTCGGCCACTTTCAACAACTGCATCATCTATGGTTCATATTCTACTGAAATGGTTTTGAATAAAAAAACCGGAGCTGCTTTCGAATATCAATTCAATAATTGTCTGCTTAAATTTGATAACGTATCCAATCAATTCACGACGAATCCCGATTATCAGTTCAATACAGACCCAGCACATTACAATGCCATAATTCTAAACAAAAACCCGAATTTTTTTAATATATCACAGAACAAATTCAATATTGACGAAACTTCTGCTGCTTTCGCAAAAGGGAGCTCGGCATACCTGATTCCATTAGATATAATAGGAAATACTCGAACTTTACCTCCAGATTTGGGTGCTTACCAAAACAAAGTGTTCTCCAAATAAACAGCTCTGAATTACGCCATATCAAGTCATTAAACAGTTTATTCCAATAATAAAAATTGGTTTATGACATCACAATATGTTTATAATTATGTTAAGAAAATCATAATTATATTCATAATTCCTTAACACAAACCGTCATAAAAGTTATAAATTTGTGCGTCTTCAGTATTTTGAGATTTGTAAATCAAGTTTTAAAAACTGGAACTAACCCCAATAACCAAAACAAATTTAAATTATGAAAAAAATCTACTCTGCATTATTATTACTGTTTGTCACAGCTGCAATAGCCCAAATACCAAGTGGCTATTACACTACCGCCACAGGAACCGGTTACACACTAAAAACTCAATTATACAACATCATCAAAGGACACACCGATAACGGATATGGTGGTTTATATACCATATATCAAACATCGGACAGGGATTATTACTTTGAAAATGATGCCACAATATTAGACATGTATTCTGAAAATCCAACTGGAACAGATCCTTACAATTACTCTGCGGGAACAACCCAAAGATGTGGAACGTACAGTGTAGAGGGCGATTGTTACAATAGAGAGCACATTATTCCGCAATCTGTATTTAGCGAACAATCACCAATGGTTTCGGATGCACATTTCATAACGCCAACCGACGGAAAAGTAAACGGACAGCGTTCTAATTATCCACACGGACCAGTAACTTCTCCAACTTGGACCTCCTTAAACGGAAGTAAACTTGGAGCAAGTACAACTTCTGGTTATTCCGGACCTATTTTCGAACCTATCAACGAATTCAAAGGCGATATCGCACGAATGTACTTTTATTTTGCCACACGTTACGAGAATACTGTTGCTGGTTATTCTTATGCTATGTTCAATGGCTCAAGCAATCAAGTTTTCACAACTGCTTTTTTAAATTTACTTATAACTTGGCACAATCAAGATCCTGTCAGCGCTAGAGAAATTGCTCGTAACAATGCTATATATACTTCTCAAAATAATAGGAATCCATACATTGATCATCCGGAATATGTACAGTCCATTTGGAACCCAACTGCTGATGTACAAGTCCCTACTATTCCTACGAATTTAGTAGCTAGCGGAACAACATCAAATTCAGTTTCATTAAGCTGGACGGCTTCAACTGATAATATTGGAGTGACTGGATACGATGTGTATATGAACAGTGTTTTAAAAACAACTGTAACTGGAATAACAGCAAATATCACCGGACTGACAGCTTCAACAGCCTATTCGTTTTATGTTGTCGCTAAAGATGCAGCTGGAAATTCTTCGGCTTCAAGTAACGTAGTGAATGCTACAACTGCTGCCGGAACATCAATTACTTATTGTACTTCACAAGGAAACAGTACTGCAGATGAAAAAATAGGCAAAGTCGTTTTTGGGTCTATAAATAACACAACCACTGGAACTGCAGGTTATGAAGATTTCACTGCACTCTCTACAAATGTAACTTCTGGAACTGCAAATACCATTACAATCACACCGTCATGGACAGGTACCGTTTATAGTGAAGGATATGCTGTTTGGATTGATTATAACAAAAACGGATTATTTACAGATGCAGGAGAATTGGTTTGGTCGAAAGCTACTTCAACAACAACTCCGGCATCAGGAACAATCACGATACCAGCTTCGGCGACATTAGGAACGACAAGAATGAGAATTTCAATGAAATACAATGCCATACCAGCTTCTTGTGAAGCGATTCCGTATGGCCAAGTAGAGGATTATACGGTAAATATAGTAGCCGGAACTGCGGATACAACAGCTCCGTCGGCACCTACAGCTTTGACGGCATTTGGGACAACTCAAACTACAACAACTTTATCTTGGACTGCAGCTACTGACAATGTTGGCGTTACCGGATACGATGTATACAGAGGAACTACACTATTGGGAACCGTTTCAACTACTACTTATAATGTTACTGGATTAACTGCCGCAACAGCCTATTCTTTCTCTGTGAAAGCAAAAGATGCGGCAGGGAATATTTCTGCTGCGAGTAATACGTTGAATGTAACAACTTCTGCTGCGGGTGGTTCAACTGCAACCGATTTATTGTTTTCAGAATATATTGAAGGCTCATCAAACAACAAAGCGTTGGAAATTTCAAATGCAACTGGCGCAGCTATCAACTTATCGATTTATAGCATCAAAAAACAAACGAATGGAGCTGGTTCTTGGAGTACAGGATTACCCCTAACAGGAACTTTGAATAACGGAAGTAAATTCACTATTGTAAATAGTTTAATGGCGTCCAGTTGTTATCCTACAAGCGCTGCAAACCTTTCTACATCAGCAACTGAAATGGCTTTTAATGGAAATGATGCTGTAGGTTTATTTAAAAATGGAGTTTTAATTGACATCATTGGAACTTTTAACGGCGGAACAGCAAACTTTGCATCTGACGAAACAATCAGAAGAAAAGCTACCGTTACGGCTCCAACGACTACTTTCAACAAAACAACACAATGGGATTCTTACACTTCAGATACCTGCAACAATTTAGGAAGTCGTATGGTTGAAAAAACACCAAAAACCAGTATCGCTTTAGATGTAAATGATATTGCTATCTATCCAAATCCATCAAATGGAAATTTCTCTATCAACAATTCGAATAAAATATATTCTATCGAAATTTACTCCATTATTGGTCAGAAAATTTTCGGAGAAGAGAACAGCACAAAATCAGAAATTACACTGCCAAATAGTGCAAAAGGAACGTACTTGGTTCGAGTTACCATCGATTCAAATTCGGTCATAAAGAAACTAATAATCAACTAATTAAAAAAGCGGCAAATTGCCGCTTTTTTTTTACCCAAAATTTAATCTTAATTGACTAAATTTGCACCGCAATACAACAAACTACATAACAATGATCCATTTCTTTGAAAACCAAAGCAAAACTGTTTTTGCCGTACAAACGCAAAACGAAATTTCGGCTCAAGACATTTCAAAACTTAACTGGCTTTTTGCCAATTCAAATAAAATAGAAAAATCCGTTCTGACGGATTTTTTTGTTGGCCCTCGCGCCACAATGATAACGCCCTGGAGCACGAATGCCGTGGAAATCACCCAAAACATGGGCATTTCCGGAATCATTAGAATCGAAGAATTTCAGAAAGCAACAGCTGATTTTTCTGATTTCGATCCTATGCTTTCGCAAAAATACAGCGAGCTAAATCAAGATATTTTCACTATCAACGTACTTCCGGAAGCAATTTTGGACATCGATGATATTGCTGCCTACAACCAAAAAGAAGGATTGTCTTTAAGTCCGGATGAAGTAGAATATTTGGATAATTTAGCAATTAAATTAGGACGAAAACTAACGGATTCTGAGATTTTTGGTTTCTCACAAGCCAATTCAGAACACTGTCGTCACAAGATTTTCAATGGAAAATTTATAATTGACGGGGAAGAAAAAGAATCTTCTTTATTCAAATTAATCAAGAAAACATCTCAGGAAAACCCTAACGATATTGTTTCGGCTTATAAAGATAACGTTGCTTTTGTAAAAGGGCCGCGTGTACAACAATTTGCTCCAAAAAGTGCTGATAAACCTGATTTTTACGAAATAAAAGAATTTGATTCGGTTATTTCATTAAAAGCAGAAACGCACAATTTCCCAACAACGGTGGAGCCTTTCAACGGAGCTGCAACTGGTTCTGGTGGAGAAATCCGCGATCGTTTAGCAGGTGGACAAGGTTCTTTGCCTTTGGCGGGAACGGCAGTTTACATGACTTCATACTCTCGTTTAGAAGGAAAACATCCCGATAGCAATCGGGACTGGGAAAACGGCATGACCGAAAGAAAATGGTTGTACCAAACCCCAATGGATATTTTGATCAAAGCGTCAAACGGAGCTTCTGATTTCGGAAATAAATTTGGGCAACCGCTAATTACAGGTTCTATCCTGACTTTCGAGCATGAAGAAGATGCCCGTAAACTAGGTTTTGACAAAGTGATTATGCAGGCGGGTGGAATTGGTTACGGAAAATTAGATCAAGCGATTAAGAAAAAACCACAAACAGGTGATAAAATTGTTATCCTTGGTGGGGAAAATTATAGAATCGGAATGGGTGGAGCTGCAGTTTCTTCAGCTGACACAGGAGCTTTCAGTTCAGGAATTGAATTAAACGCCATTCAACGTTCGAACCCAGAAATGCAAAAACGTGCTGCCAATGCCATTCGTGGTTTGGTAGAAAGCGATATCAATCCAATTGTTTCTATCCACGATCACGGAGCTGGTGGACATTTAAACTGTCTTTCGGAATTAGTGGAAGATACCGGTGGATTAATTGATTTAGATATATTGCCTGTGGGAGACCCTACCCTTTCGGCAAAAGAAATAATTGGTAACGAATCTCAAGAAAGAATGGGATTGGTTATTGGTAAGGAAAACATCGATTTATTGCAAAAAATTGCCGACCGTGAACGTTCACCGATGTATCAAGTGGGTGACGTAACGGGAGATCACCGTTTTACTTTCGAATCAAAATCAACTGGTGCTAAACCAATGGATTTTGCCTTGGAAGACTTTTTTGGAAGTTTTCCAAAAGTGGTGATGACTGACAAAACTATCGAAAGAAACTATGCAGATTTAGACTATACGGTAAAAAATATCTCCACGTATTTAGAACAAGTACTTCAACTGGAAGCAGTTGCTTGTAAAGACTGGTTGACAAACAAAGTAGACCGTTGTGTGGGCGGTAAAGTTGCCAAACAACAATGTGCGGGTCCATTGCAATTGCCATTGAATAATTGTGGAGTAATGGCCTTAGATTATCAAGGAATAGAAGGAATCGCAACTTCGATTGGTCACTCTCCTGTTGCAGCATTGATTGATCCTGTTGCGGGAAGCAGAACTGCTATTGCTGAAGCATTGTCTAACATTGTTTGGGCTCCAATAAAAGATGGTTTAGATGGAATTTCTCTTTCTGCCAACTGGATGTGGGCGTGTAAAAATGAAGGCGAAGATGCTCGTTTGTATGCAGCAGTACAAGGTTGTTCGGATTTTGCAATCGAATTGGGAATCAATATTCCAACCGGAAAAGATTCACTATCAATGAAACAAAAATATCCAAATGAAGAAGTAATCGCACCGGGAACGGTAATTATTTCAGCAGGTGGAAATTGTACCGATATTAGAAAAGTAGTGGAACCCGTTTTACAAAGAGACGGCGGTTCTATTTATTACATCAATTTATCACAAGATGATTTCAAATTAGGCGGTTCTTCGTTTGCACAAACGTTGAATACTATTGGAAAAGAAGTACCAACGATTAAAGATGCTGCTTTTTTCAAAAGAGCGTTCAATACGATTCAAGAATTAATTTTAGCCAACAATATACTTGCAGGACACGATATTGGAAGTGGTGGATTGATTACTACTTTATTAGAAATGTGTTTTGCTGACGTGGATTTGGGAGCTAAAATAGATTTCTCTGTTTTTGAAGAAAAAGACATCATCAAATATCTTTTTGCAGAAAATATCGGGATTGTTTTCCAAGCAAAATCGGATGCTGAAGTGGAATCTAAATTAAACGCAACTAACGTTTCTTTCTACAAATTAGGATCAGCAACTACTGAAGCGACTTTGGATTTTGGTCCTTGTAAATTAGACATTGCAAAATACAGAGATATTTGGTTCAAAACTTCGTTTTTATTAGACCAAAAACAATCTAAAAACGGAACGGCACAACAACGTTTTGATAATTACAAAAACCAAGCATTACACTATACTTTCCCTGCACATTTTACAGGGAAAAAACCCGTAATTGACGCTTCTAAACCACGACCAAAAGCGGCTATCATCCGTGAAAAAGGAAGTAACTCGGAGCGTGAAATGGCAAATGCGATGTACTTAGCCGGTTTTGATGTAAAAGACGTTCACATGACCGATTTAATTTCGGGACGTGAAAATCTAGAAGACATTCAGTTTATCGGAGCTGTTGGTGGATTCTCTAATTCAGATGTTTTAGGTTCTGCCAAAGGTTGGGCTGGAGCCTTTTTGTACAATGAAAAAGCTAAAACAGCTTTGACCAATTTCTTTAAAAGAGAAGATACACTTTCTGTTGGAATCTGTAATGGTTGCCAATTGTTCATTGAATTAGGATTAATCAACCCTGAACACAAACATAAACCAAAAATGCTCCACAACGAAAGCCAAAAGCATGAGAGCATCTTTACTTCTGTAACAATACAGGAAAACAATTCGGTGATGCTATCGACACTTGCGGGTGCAACACTTGGAGTTTGGGTTTCGCATGGTGAAGGAAAATTCAGCAAACCAATGGACGAAGAACACTACAACATCGTAGGTAAATACGGTTATGAGAGTTACCCTGCCAATCCTAACGGTTCTGATTATAATACTGCTATGATGTGCGACACAACAGGTCGTCACTTGGTAATGATGCCACACATTGAGCGTTCTACTTTCCAGTGGAACTGGGCACATTATCCAAAAGACCGTAATGACGAAGTTACACCTTGGCATGAAGCTTTTGTGAATGCTAAAAAATGGATTGATAAAAAATAATTATATTTCTACAGCATTTTTAAAAGCGTTCGCCATAGGCGAACGCTTTTTTTGTCATAAAAATTTACACTACTAAAATTTAAGAATTTTAGTATAATTTCATTTATTTAAACAAAATCTCATTTATTATTCATCGAATTATAAAAACAATTGTATTTTTAACAAAGTTTCCAATTAAAAATACCTAGGTATGATTCAAGAACTACAAAAACTTCATTCGGTTTGGATTGATACTCAAAAAAGAGCCAACGAGAACACTTTATTACCACAAATAAAGTTTGATGAAATTGCCAGTTCAATAATAAGCACAGGTCCCTTTTATTTTTACATTATTGATTTTTATGATATGTCCTTATCAAACATTAGTCCAGCGATAGCTGACATTCATGGATTTGATCCGGAAACCGTATGTTTTAATGATATTCTTGGAACAATACATCCTGACGATATTGACTTTATATCAAAAGCCGAAGCTTCAATACTTAATTTTTTTTATACCAAAATAGGTCCGGAAAAATTGACTAACTACAAAATGAATTACAGTTTTAGAAGTCGAATGAAAAATGGGGAGTATTGCATGCTCAATCATCAAGCCATAATATTGACATTAGATCCAAACGGAGGCTTTGGGAAATCATTGAATATTCATACCAGAATCGATCATTTGACCAAAAACAATACCTATCAATATTCCATAATAGGATTAAAAGACGAGACATCTTATATGAATATTGATGTTTTTGAAGACATCCAATGTTTTTCGGAATTTTCAAAAAGAGAAATTGATATTATTAGGCTAATTGCAGAAGGTTTTGACAACAATAAAATTGCGAATGAGCTTTTTATCAGCGTTGACACAGTTAAAACGCATCGCAAAAATATTTTAAAGAAATCCAACTCTAGAAATACGGCTCAATTAATTCGAAAAAGTACCTTGCAAGGTTTATTATAAATTGAACAAATCATTTTTGCGCTACGACTCTATTTCTGGAAACATACGCTTTTAAATACTCCCCTTTTGGAGTTCCATTATCAAAAGAACTGAATAAAACAAGATCACGCGTGTTTAAACGAGCTTGCTCATTACTGCTGTTTTCGAATTCTATTCTGTAAATTGCCGAATACAAAATGGCCCTGCCGGTACCATGATGACAATGGATTAAAACGGGGTAATTAGCAGGATTGTCCATAATTTCAAGAAAATAATCTATGTTTTTCTGGCTCGGAATTTGGTCAGACGGATTGCTAAAATAATTCAGCCCTTTAATTTTTGTAACCGCATTTTTCTCCGCTTGCAATTCTCCCGGCACTTCGGGATTCAACTTCAAATCGTTTGTACCCGGTATTCTTAAATCAATAATAGATTTAATTTTATATTTCTGAACATAATCTTTAATTTGATCTGGTGGAATTACCCCTGATTTGTATACTTTCTTTGTTGCGATTTCTTTAAAATTATAATTTAAATGAATATCATAAAGATAAGCTGCGATATAACACAAAGAAAATAACACTAAAAATCCTCCAATTCGTTTGTATGCCTTTTTCATAGAATATTTTTAGCAAAGTCACAAAAAAGAAAGGCGCAACATATTACATAATTATGAAGGTTCTATTATATGATTGTAAATGAATCTTTTGTATCTGTTGCGTAGCCAGCAATTATTGATTTCAATACTCTTTTTTTAAATATTATTGAAATCAAACCAATAAAATAAAATTATATTTTAAAATTTTACAAAAAAATTAAAAATTCCGCTATTTTTTTCTAATTTGCGAGTCAATTCAATATTCGAATAATGACTCCAATAACCAGACTTTTTGATTTTCCTTATTATCAGCAAAATAAATATACTTCAATTCCTGACGCTTTAACAACAAAGCAAAATGGCGTTTGGGTAAAAACTTCTACCGAAGAATATATAGCCAAAGCCAATGCCGTTTCCAGAGCGCTCTTAAGAATGAACGTTCAAAAAAACGATAAAATTGCTGTAATTTCAACCAATAACAGAACCGAATGGAATATTATGGATATTGGTATTTTGCAAACCGGTGCTCAAAATATCCCTGTTTATCCTACTATTTCCGAGGAAGATTATGAATATATTCTGAATCATTCCGGTGCGATTTATTGTTTTGTTTCGGATGCGGAAGTATTGCGAAAAGTAAATTTGATAAAACATAATGTTTCAAATTTAAAAGAAGTCTATTCGTTCAACGAAATCGAAGGTTGTAAAAACTGGACTGAATTGCTTATCCTTGGCGAAGACCGTAGCAATCAAAACCTCGTCGAAGAAAGAAAAAACAATGTAAAATCAGAAGATTTAGCGACCATTATTTATACTTCGGGAACAACAGGGAGACCAAAAGGAGTCATGCTTTCGCATAAAAATATTGTATCCAATGTTTTGGACAGTGCTTCGAGAATTCCTTTTGAAGCAGGAAAAAGTCGTGCCTTGAGCTTCCTTCCTATTTGTCATATTTTTGAAAGAATGATTTTGTATTTATACCAATATTATGGTGTTGCCGTCTATTTTGGCGAATCCATAGATAAAGTTGGTGACAATATCAGAGAAGTACAACCAAATGTTATCACTGCGGTTCCAAGACTTCTTGAAAAAGTGTACGATAAAATCTATGCAAAAGGTACCGAATTAACAGGCATCAAAAAGAAACTTTTCTTTTGGGCCATTGATTTAGGATTGAAATATGAACCTTATGGAGCCAATGGTTTTTGGTATGAATTACAACTCAAAATAGCACGCAAACTGATTTTCAGCAAATGGAAAGAAGGTTTGGGAGGCAATTTGGACCTGATGGTCTCAGGAAGTGCTGCTTTACAACCCAGATTAGCCAGGATTTTTGCTGCTGCAGAAATTCCGGTAATGGAAGGCTATGGCTTGACCGAAACTTCTCCTGTAATATCAGTAAACGACACGAGAAATCACGGTTTCAAAATAGGAACTGTAGGGAAAGTAATCGATAATGTAGAAGTAAAAATTGCCGAAGACGGGGAAATTCTTTGTAAAGGACCTAACGTAATGATGGGGTATTACAAAGATCCTGAAAAAACGGCCGAAGCACTTCAAGGCGGTTATTTCCACACGGGTGATATTGGAATATTTGATGAAGAAGGTTTCTTGAAAATTACGGATCGTAAAAAAGAAATGTTCAAAACTTCCGGAGGAAAATACATTGCGCCACAGTTAATTGAAAACACGATGAAACAATCCCGTTTCATTGAACAAATAATGGTGATTGGTGACGGACAAAAAATGCCGGCTGCCTTTATCCAGCCAAGTTTTGACTTCATTAAAGAATGGGCGAATATTCACGGAATTGATGTTGGAAAAAGCAATGAAAAAATCATTGCAAACGAAAAAGTTATTGCCAGAATTCAAGAAGAAATAGATACCTTAAATGAAAAATTTGGGAATTGGGAAAAAATAAAACGTTTCGAACTCACACCCGACGTTTGGTCTATTGAAGGTGGACAATTGACTCCTACTCTAAAACTAAAACGAAAAATAGTGATGGAGAAATACAGTGATTTGTTCCATAAAATCTACAACTAGATTCCAGAAAAAACATAATTGGAAATAAATATAAACTCATCAATAGCTGATGAGTTTTTTTTTAATCTAAAAACGAAAACGAAACCAATTATTTCATATTTAATTGTTTTTTAACACTCTATCTGTTATTTTAATATTTTTTAATACCTTTATTCTGTTAACCAATAAAATTAAAAATTATGAATATGAAAACCTTTTTAGTTTCAGGCATTGTAGGTGGTGTCGTCCAATTTCTTTTAGGATGGTTGTTTTATGCAATCCTATTTAAAAACTCATTCCCTACTGATGGAAATGAAAACATGGTATTCATATTTTTAGGATGCATGACTTTTGGATTTTTTGTCTCTTACATTTTTACAAAATGGGCCGGAATTTCGAATGTAACGACTGGTTTTAAAGCCGGTGCCGTTATTGGATTATTCATGGCGCTGTACAGTAATTTCTTTATGAATTCTATGAAAAGTGACATAGATTATCAAACTATGGGATTAGATATTGTAATCACTGTTGTAATGGCCGCATTAGTAGGTGCAGTAATTGCTCTTGTTAATGGGAAACTAAAATAAAATATAAAAACACACGAATAAACTCCTCATTTTATGGGGAGTTTTTTGGTTTAAACAAAAATTCACAAAAAAATATTTTAATATATTATGCGTGCATAGTATTTTTTTTATTATATTTGAAATCGATATAGTTACATATGAAAGATAAAACGATAGATTATATTTTACGCGCCACCTGGCAAGCAGTAGCAAGAATGTATAATGAGGAAGCTTCTAAATATGATGCGAGCATGGCAACAGGTTTTGCTTTGTTGAGTATCGATAAAGAAGGTGGAACACCATCGACGTCTTTGGGGCCAAAAATGGGAATGGAAGCCACCAGCCTGACCAGAACCTTAAAATCTATGGAGGAAAAAGGCTTAATCATCCGGAAGAAAAACCCAGAAGATGGCCGTGGCGTATTGATTTACCTGACTGATTTTGGTAAAGAAAAAAGAGAATTATCTAAGAATACGGTGTTGAAATTCAATGAAACGGTGAAACAACACATCTCAGAGGAGAAGTTGAAACACTTTATAGAAGTAGCGGAAACGATCAACGAATTAATTCTAGACAAAAACATATTTAATCACACGAGCGTCAGCGAACTGGCGGAGCAAACCGAAAAAACAGAAAATGACATCGCCAAGATTCAAAAGAACAATCAATAATGGCGCTACCAAATTCAAATAAAAAACAAATATAAACAACGTATGAAACGCACAATTAAAAAAGTTGCAGTAATAGGATCCGGAATTATGGGTTCAGGAATTGCCTGCCATTTTGCCAACATTGGAGTTGAAGTGTTACTGTTGGACATTGTTCCAAGAGAACTTACCGAAGCGGAAGCTAAAAAAGGACTCACTTTAGAAAGCAAAATTGTAAGAAATCGATTGGTGAACGAGCATTTAGCCAATTCACTGAAATCGAAACCATCCCCTATTTACAATCAGAAATTTGCCAGCAGAATTACAACTGGTAATACCACTGATGACATGGCGAAAATCGCTGCTGTTGATTGGATTATTGAGGTTGTAGTGGAACGTTTGGACATCAAAAAAATGGTTTTCGAACAAATTGAAAAATTCAGAAAACCGGGAACTTTGGTGACTTCAAACACATCGGGAATTCCAATTCACTTTATGAGTGAAGGAAGAAGCGAAGATTTCCAAAAGCATTTCTGTGGAACTCACTTTTTTAACCCTGCACGTTATTTAAAATTATTCGAAATCATTCCTGGCCCACAAACAGCAACGGAAGTTTTGGATTTCCTTACGGATTATGGCTCGAAATTCCTAGGTAAAACTTCGGTCGTGGCCAAAGATACTCCGGCGTTCATCGGAAACCGAATTGGAATTTACGGGATTCAAAGTTTATTTCATTTGGTAAAAGAAATGGGACTAACCATTGAAGAAGTGGATAAATTGACCGGTCCGGTTATTGGAAGACCAAAATCGGCTACTTTTAGAACGGTTGATGTTGTTGGATTGGATACTTTGGTACATGTTGCCAACGGAATCTACGAAAACTGCCCGAATGACGAACAACACGATTTGTTCAAACTGCCTGATTTCGTCAACAAAATGATGGAAAACAAATGGTTGGGTAGTAAAACGGGTCAAGGTTTTTATAAAAAAGTAGACAAAGATATTTTGTCTTTGGACTTAGATACTTTAGAATACCGTCCGGCTAAAAAAGCTTCTTTTGCTACTTTAGAACTGACAAAAACGATTGACAAACCTATTGACCGTTTTAAAGTTCTGGTAAAAGGAAAAGACAAAGCGGGAGAATTCTACAGAAAAAGTTTTGCAGGAATGTTTGCTTACGTTTCGAACAGAATTCCTGAAATTACAGATGAATTATACAAGATTGACGATGCGATGAAAGCCGGTTTTGGATGGGAAAATGGTCCTTTCGAAATTTGGGATGCCATTGGTGTCGAAAAAGGAATCGAAATCATGAAAGCCGAAGGTCTTGAACCAGCAGCTTGGGTAACCGATATGTTGACTTCAGGAAGTTCTAGTTTCTATACTATTAAAGAAGGAGCAACTTTTTTCTACAATATACCAACCAAATCGCAAACTAAAGTTCCGGGTCAGGATGCCTTTATTATCCTGAACAACATTCGCGAAAGCAAGAAAGTGTGGAGCAACAGTGGAGCGATTATACAAGATTTAGGAGACGGAATTTTGAATTTAGAATTCCAGTCAAAAATGAATACAATTGGTGGTGATGTTTTGGCAGCCATCAATAAAGCGATTGATTTATCTGAAAAAGAATATCAAGGTCTGGTTATTGGAAATCAAGCAGCGAATTTCTCTGTTGGAGCCAATATTGGAATGATATTCATGATGGCAGTTGAACAAGAATACGACGAGTTGAATATGGCTATCAAAATGTTCCAAGACACGATGATGCGCGTGCGTTATTCTGGAATTCCTGTTGTGGTTGCGCCACACGGAATGACTTTTGGCGGTGGTTGCGAAATGAGTTTGCATGCTGATAAAGTAGTTGCCGCGGCAGAAACGTATATGGGATTGGTGGAATTTGGTGTTGGAGTAATTCCTGGCGGTGGCGGATCGAAAGAAATGGCACTGCGTGCAGCTGATTTATTCCATAAAAATGATGTGGAGTTGAATGTATTGCAAGAATATTTCTTGACTATCGCTATGGCAAAAGTGTCTACTTCTGGATACGAAGCTTTTGATACCGGACTTTTACAACACGGAAAAGACATCATTGTGGTAAACAAAGACCGTCAAATTGCTGAAGCGAAGAAACACGCTTTACTAATGGCAGAAGCAGGTTACACACAACCGATTCGCAGAAGCGATGTGAAAGTTCTTGGAAAGCAAGCTTTGGGAATGTTTTTAGTAGGAACGGACCAAATGGAAGCCGGAAAATACATCTCGGAACACGACAAGAAAATTGCTAACAAACTGGCTTATGTTATGGCCGGTGGTGATTTATCAGAACCAACTTTAGTAACCGAACAATATTTATTGGATTTGGAACGTGAAGCTTTCTTGTCACTTTGTACAGAAAGAAAAACATTGGAAAGGATTCAGTTTATGTTAACCAAGGGGAAACCACTTCGTAATTAGAATTAAGACTGAAGTATTAAGTATTAAGACTTAAAAAAAAGACCATGCACAATTTTGAAAAATTAAAAATTTGGCAAAAAGCGATGGATATTGCTGTTGAAGTTTATGAAGTTTCTACTTTATTGCCTAATGATGAGAAATTCAATTTAATTCATCAAATAAAAAAATGCGCAGTATCTATTCCTTCTAACATTGCTGAAGGTTCAGGAAGAAATTATGATAAAGAATTTGTGCAATTTTTAGGAATTGCAAATGGTTCTACTTTTGAATTAATAACTCAATTAATACTTGCTAAAAGGCTTAATCTGGCAAATGAAGATTTAATTCAACCGATTATTAATCGATTAGTCGAAGTTTCAAATATGAATTTTTCATTTCAAAAAACATTAAAAGAAAAAATTAACACAAACATTGGAAAATCTTAATACTTAATTCTCCAATCTTAATACCTAATTTATGAAAACAGCCTATATAGTAAAAGCATACAGAACAGCCGTGGGGAAAGCCCCAAAAGGTGTGTTTAGATTTAAACGTCCTGATGAATTGGCAGCCGAAACGATTCAGTTTATGATGAATGAGTTGCCTGATTTCGACAAAAAACGTATTGACGACGTAATGGTAGGAAATGCGATGCCGGAAGCAGAACAAGGATTAAACGTGGGACGATTGATTTCTTTAATGGGATTGAAAATCGAAGATGTTCCGGGTGTAACTGTAAACCGTTATTGCGCCTCAGGATTAGAAACTATCGGGATGGCTACAGCCAAAATCCAATCTGGAATGGCGGACTGTATCATTGCCGGTGGTGCCGAAAGCATGAGTTTTATTCCCATGGGAGGGTACAAACCAACTCCGGATTATGCTGTTGCAAAAGCTGGAAACGAAGATTACTATTGGGGAATGGGCTTAACTGCTGAAGCGGTTGCCAAACAGTTCAATGTATCTCGTGCCGACCAAGATGAATTCGCTTATAACTCACACATGAAAGCCCTGAAAGCGCAAGCCGAAGGCAGATTTGACAAACAAATTGTTCCAATTACTGTGGAACAGACGTTTATCAATGAAAATGGTAAAAAAGAAACTAAATCGTATGTCGTAAATAAAGATGAAGGTCCTAGAGCAGGAACTTCTGTAGAAGCTTTGGCAGGTTTAAGACCCGTTTTTGAAGCGAACGGAAGCGTAACTGCAGGGAACTCTTCTCAAATGAGTGATGGAGCCGCTTTTGTTCTAATCATGAGCGAAGAAATGGTGAAAGAATTGAACCTGGAACCAATTGCACGTTTGGTAAACTTCGCTTCGGCTGGAGTAGAACCAAGAATCATGGGAATTGGTCCTGTAAAAGCGATTCCAAAAGCGTTGAAACAAGCCGGATTAACATTGAATGATATTGATTTAATTGAGTTAAACGAAGCTTTTGCATCACAAGCATTAGCAGTTACACGTGAGTTAAACCTAAATCCTGATATCATCAATGTAAATGGTGGAGCAATCGCATTAGGTCATCCACTAGGTTGTACAGGTGCTAAACTTTCTGTTCAACTATTCGACGAAATGAGACACAGAGGAAGCAAATACGGAATTGTAAGTATGTGTGTGGGAACAGGACAAGGAAGCGCGGGGATTTACGAACTTTTGTAACTAAAAACATTAGCCCTTTTGTCCTTTCGACGGAGGAGGAATAACATAACACATTGGAGAGGGAATAACATAATGGGATTCCTCCTCCGTGGGAATGACAAGTTACCGCATACAGATTGTGGAATTTGATTATAATTAAACAAAAAGTCTATTACTTAAAAAAAAAATAAAAAAATGGCAGATACAATTGAAAAAAAAGTAACCCGTGGCGGTCAGTTTTTAGTAAAAGAAACAAAGTGCGAAGATATCTTCACTCCAGAAGATTTTTCGGAAGAGCAATTAATGATGCGTGACTCTGTAAAAGAGTTTGTGAACAAAGAAATTTGGCCAAATAAAAATCGTTTTGAAAGTAAAGATTACGCATTTACAGAAGAAAGTATGCGTAAAGCTGGTGAACTTGGACTTCTTGGAGTTGCTGTTCCTGAAGCTTACGGTGGATTAGGAATGGGATTTGTTTCTACAATGCTTGTTTGTGATTATATTTCGGGAGCAACGGGTTCATTCTCAACAGCTTTTGGAGCACATACCGGAATTGGAACCATGCCAATTACATTATACGGTACAGAAGAACAAAAACAAAAATACGTTCCTAAACTAGCTTCTGGCGAATGGTTCGGAGCCTATTGTTTGACAGAACCAGGCGCAGGATCTGATGCAAATTCTGGAAAAACAAAAGCAGTTTTATCTGAAGACGGAACACATTATAAAATCACAGGACAAAAAATGTGGATTTCGAATGCTGGATTTTGCTCTGTATTCATCGTTTTTGCCCGTATTGGTGATGATAAAAACATTACTGGTTTTATTCTTGAAAACACAGCTGATAATGGTATTTCAATGGGTGAAGAAGAGCATAAATTAGGTATTCGTGCTTCTTCTACGCGTCAGGTTTTCTTCAGTGAAACGAAAGTTCCTGTTGAAAACATGCTTTCTGAAAGAGGAAATGGTTTCAAAATCGCAATGAACGCTTTGAACGTAGGTCGTATCAAATTAGCGGCAGCTTGTTTGGATGCGCAAAGAAGAGTGATTTCAGGTTCTGTACAATATGCTAACGAAAGAATTCAGTTCAACACTGCAATTTCTCAATTTGGCGCTATTCGTGCAAAATTAGCGGAAATGGCAACGAGTTGTTATGCCGGAGAAAGTGCTTCATACAGAGCCGCAAAAGATATTGAAGATCGAATAATAGCTCGTGAAGCTGAAGGTGTATCGCATCAAGAAGCGGAGTTAAAAGGAGTTGAAGAATATGCAATTGAATGTTCTATACTAAAAGTAGCTGTTTCTGAAGATGTCCAAAACTGTGCCGATGAAGGAATTCAAATCTTTGGTGGAATGGGATTCTCTGAAGACACGCCAATGGAAAGTGCTTGGAGAGATGCACGTATTGCCCGTATTTATGAAGGTACAAACGAAATCAACAGAATGCTTTCTGTAGGAATGCTGATCAAAAAAGCGATGAAAGGCCATGTTGATTTATTGGGACCCGCATCAAAAGTACAAGAAGAATTAATGGGAATTCCATCTTTTGAAACTCCTGATTATTCTGAATTATTTGCAGAGGAAAAAGAAATGATAGGCAAATTGAAAAAAGCATTCTTAATGGTTGCTGGTGGAGCTGTTCAAAAATACGGACCGGATTTAGATGCACACCAACAATTATTGATGGCCGCTTCTGATATTCTGATTGAGATTTATATGGCTGAAAGTACTATTCTTAGAACTGAGAAGTTAGCCAAAAAAGAAGGTGAAGCTAAAATACAAGAGCAAATCGCCATGGCTAAATTATACCTTTACCAAGCGGTTGATATTGTAACTCAAAAAGGAAAAGAAAGTATTATCTCTTTTGCTGAAGGTGATGAACAACGTATGATGTTAATGGGATTACGTCGTTTTACAAAATACACGAACATGCCAAATATTGTAGGATTAAGAGAAATAATCACTTCAAAATTAGTGGCTGAAAATGAATATTGTTTTAATTAGAAGATAGTTTTTAATTGGTTTTATTTGTTAAAAAACCGCCTTGTTCCTAAAAACAAGACGGTTTTTTTTTATTTCTTCAAAACATATATCCTTGCGGTTTCTCCTATAATTATTTTGCCTTCCATATCCAGTTGAGTTAATGTATTCTCACCCACTTTATATTGATTGGGTTTATCTTTCAACTCTTTTAAAGAAATAATTTCCCCCGTTTTATCCCAAACAAAAGTACCCTTTTCTTCGAATGTTTTTGAGTCTCCTTTTCCTAGATATTTTGTTTTTATAATAAAATTCATGTCTTTATTCAGAACAACTTCAGTTTCAATTCCTTCACAATCGGCACAAGGAGTTATTCCCTTATAGGTTCCCTGCCAATCTAATGAGTTTTGGGAATTATGCATATCTGTCGCCGTAGTATCTCCAACCGCAGTTGTAATAGAGTCCGCTTTAACTTCCTCTTTTTTCATTTCTTTTTTACAGCTAAAAAAGAATAATGAAGTACAGACAAGCAAAATAATTTTATTTTTCATATTGCATTTTTATTACTTAAATTTTCATTCCATAAAAGATTACTTAACCTCTTTCTTTTCAATTTTGAATATATCGCCATTATAAGAAATCGTACTTCGATTATTGGAACTAATTGAAAGTGAAGCACTACCCTCAAAGAAAACGGAAAGTAACAGTCTATAGGTATCTTTATCGCCTCTGACAACTGCTTTTATCTGATACGACTTTTTACCTTTTTCAATAGTAAATTCTTGAGGGATTCCTTCAAATTTCAGTCCTACATCACCACCATAACCGACACCACTAAATGCTCTGCCAAAAAAAGGCATTTCACTCTTGATCATATCAGGCTGAAATTCCACATAATTGGGATTAGTGGTTAAATCCATAGTTCTAAACCCTTGAGGAAAAGCTGTTTTTCCAATAAAAACAAACATTTTGGAATTCACCAATACATCTATCTGTCTCTGTTTCTCTATTTTACGTTCTTCTTTTAATTCTTTCTTACTTTTTTCTTGGGCGTAACCAGTAGTCATTAGGAGTGATAGAAAAATTACTGATATTGATGTTTTTATTCTCATGATATACTTTTTTAATGTTTTGGTATTGCTATTTCATAATTCAAAACCAATATTAAATACACATTGAAAGATTTTGAAGACCAAATTAAACTAAAACTTTAAATTTATTTTTTCTCAAAACGCATCATTGCGATATCGTCCATGATGAAATTTAAGGTTTTTCCATCTTCTGAAATTGCATAAGAATCTATTTTTTCTAGAGTTGACATGTAAACATTTTCACCTTGAATATTCGTACACATCATTTTGGTCATTGCCATTCCCTCTTTAAAGCTGATTTTATTGCCAGCTACATTTAGTTTACCTGAATATCTATTACAACTACCGCTGCCTGAAACGCTGTTCTCTTTCAAATCGAAAGTGATGGTTGGTTTTTTGTTTGGATATAATCCTTCAAAAGCAATTCTTGGACCAGTAATATAATTCAACTCCCATGTTCCTTCAAGTGAAGCTGTTTTATTCGTTGCTGTTTTGACCGAGTTACAAGAGATAAATGCCAAGCATAAAATAGTCAGCGATACAATTACTTTTTTCATATGTTCAATTTTTGATTTTTATATTTTTATATTTTTAAATATAAAGCAAAAATATTGCCAATATATCGTTTCCCAAAAAAAAATTACAAAAAAGAGTCTTACAAAAACAATCTTTTAAAGGCATCAAACCTTTATAATTGGAAATAATAATCTAATTCTTTTTTACCTCTATAACTTCCACCTTAATTGCGACAGCATACCCATTGGGAATAATTTTATTTCCATGGGCATTAGCATATACTTTAGTAAATTCAGCTCCAAAATACAAGATTATAGCTGAATAATATACCCAAATCAAAATAATTATGATTGATCCCGCAGCACCGTAAACAGTTGCAACAGTTGAACTTCCTAAATAAAACCCAATGGCAAATTTGCCAAACATAAAGAAAAACGAAGTGAAACTGGAACCTATCAAAGCATCTTTCCAATCAATATTTCCATCAGGCAGCGTTTTGAAAATAATAGAAAACAACATTGTCGTGGTCGAAAATAGTATTAATAGGTTAAGAATATAAAACAAATAAACCGTTGTATCAGGGAAATAAAGGACCAAACGAGCATTTATAACATCCATTACTGTATTTACCATCAAACTGACCAATAACAAAAAACCAACCGATGCAATCATGGAAAATGACATCAGTCTATTTTTAATAAACTTCATGATTCCTTTATCGGGTTTAGCTTTTAAACCCCAGATAAAATTGATGGAGCTTTGTATTTCGGCAAACACACCCGAAGCACCTATTAGCAACATAATCCCTCCAAAAATAGCTGCAAATGTATTGCTCTCCGACAATTCGATATTTTTAATGGTTTCCTGAATTTGAATCGCAGCTTCATTACCAACCATTTCATTAATTTGGACGTAGAATCTACCGGCAACCGCTTCTCTTCCAAAGAAAAAGCTGAAAATTGATAAAATAATAATTAACAATGGAGGTAATGAAAATATAGTATAATAAGACAATGAGGCACTTAATTTTATGGCATTGTCATCATCAAATTCCTGATAGGTACGCTTCAGTAAACTCCAACTTGTCAGGGCAATTTCTTTATGTTTCATTTTTATATTTTTATGTTCTTTCAAACGAAAAATTCAGATATTCTGATTTTCATTTATTTACAAAAAACAGAATCACTTTTTAAGGCTATTCCACTTGCAGTTGTTTTCAAAATTACAAAGATATTTTATACAAATTTGAAATGAAATTTACATAATTCCTATACACTTTAAGGCATTTCAAATATATTGGAAACAAAAAAGGAAACAAATTTTAAGTCTTTATTAACCCATCCCTATCTTTTAATGTTTAAATTTATGTCCTACTTAATAACCTTTTTAGGATAAATTTTCAACCTATGGAAAATAATAATACACGAAGAAATTTTTTAAAACAAACAGCAATACTTTCAACAGGGACAATTATTGGCTCTAGCTTATTTAATTCCGCATTTGCTTCTGAATCTGCTTTAAAACTAGAAAATCAAACACTGGAATTAGACACCGTGGACATTCAAGGAAACTATAGCCTTCCAAAATTACCATACGCTTATGATGCTTTAGAGCCTCATATTGATAAAATGACGATGGAAATTCATTACAGCAAACACCATCAAGCCTATGTGACGAATTTGAACAAGGCCATAGAAACCTTGGATAAAACCGTAGTGGAACATTCAAAATCTCTGGAAAGTATCTTCGCAAAAATGTCGAAATTTCCGGAAGCTATTCGTAATAATGGTGGCGGGCATTACAATCACAGTTTGTTCTGGAGTTTAATGAAACCAAATGGCGGTGGTACTCCAAAAGGTAAATTAGGGGACGCTATAACGAGTACTTTTGGTTCTTTTGATGAATTCAAAAAACAATTTAGTGATGCTTCGATGAAACGATTTGGTTCCGGTTGGGCTTGGTTAGTGGTTCAAGACGGCAAATTAGTTATTGGTTCAACGGCAAATCAAGACAATCCATTGATGAGTTTGCGTGGTAAAGGATTAAAAGGAAAACCTGTTTTAGCTTTAGACGTTTGGGAACATGCGTATTATTTGAAAAATCAAAACCGCAGAGCCGATTATATTGCTTCTTTTTGGAATGTAGTCAATTGGGAAGCCGCAGAAGCTTTATTCAATTCTTAAATAATAATGATAAAGCCCTGAATAGTATTCGTAATTCAGGGCTTTTACTTGAAAAAACATTGCGTATTCTATTTCAATTTTTCAAATAATTATAACGCAATAAATTATTACTTTTCGAAATTTAAAAAAGCAGCGCTAATTAAACGTAATATCTGTGTTAAACTAAAAAACACCAGTTAAAACTACCGCAAAAAAGTATAGCTTTGTATCTTCAAATTAAAGCAATGATTAACCCTTCGGCATCAGGTTGGATAGATAAATTTTTTATTGAACAAAAAATTTCAGAGAAAACGGTTTCTAAAACTACGGATACATTTTATCAAAAAGTTAGAGAAACAGGATTTATTTATGGGCACATAATCACATTTGATACGGTAAATGCAATTGAAACCAAAGGCTGGTTTAAAGAAGAAATCTCTAAAGTTGCGCTATTAAACACTTTATACAATATCTTTTGTTTGACCAGTGACGAAATCAGTTCCGAAAATTTCATTAAACAAACAGTTACTTTTTATAATCAAATGAATCCTCAGGGTTTTAATTTATTTAAAAAAATACTGCCTAAAAATTCTCTTTCCTTAACACTGGAAAAAATAATTGATGAGCGTGTTCAAACGAACGATAGTATCATCAGTAAAAACTTCTCCCATCTGGTAACCAATGCGTTACTTTTTATAGATGTCTTGGCTTTCCGCCAATACTTAGTACATGGTGAAATTCCAGAAAAATATCTGAAGAAAATTGAAGAAACGGTTGTCAATATTGTAACACTTGCGTTAAAAATCAAATCAGAAAAATCACAATATGATGATTTATTAATCAAACTTTTTGAGGCTTCAATACGCTACAGCAAATTCTCGAAAGTTTCTGTTCAGAGTTTGGAAACGCTTCAATTGGATTATTTTACAAATAAATTAGAACACTATTATTTGATAGATATTGCCGGAATGGCTTTATGGAGTGATGGCAAAATGGAAAACAATGAATCCTATTTTTTACATTCATTAGCTGAAACATTATCGGTCTCAGATGATTTTGTAAACCAAAGCATCAACAGTACCGATGCATTTATAACGAAACATAAAAAAGAAATACCGTATTTCAATTATTCAAACCCTGTAAAACATTTTTACGATCAAACGACTCAAAGTGTTGTTACGCTAATAAGCCGCAATAAAAACAGATTGATAAAGGAAATTGTACAAAGCAAGGAGTTAATGGTTTTATTGGCCTACTCTACTCGAAGAGATTTGGACGAAAAAGAAAAGAAAAAAGTCAAAAAACAACTGTTAGAAATTTGTAAAACTATTCCTTCTTTGACTATATTTTTACTTCCCGGCGGTAGTTTATTGTTGCCTATTTTAATAAAATTCATCCCTACTCTATTGCCTTCTGCTTTTAATGAAAATCTCGATAACGAATAAAAAAAATCCGCTACGTGAGCGGATTTTTTATTAGAATTCTTGTATTAAAATTTCAATTGATATACCTCGTCCAAATCTTTTTCGGAACTGATGTTAACATCTAAATCCGTTACAAAACCGGAATTAAGCCCATACACCCATCCGTGTAAGGTTAAGTCCTGACCGTTTTTCCAAGCGGACTGTACAATTGATGTTTTGGCTAAATCAAAAACCTGTTCTTTTACATTCAATTCTACAAAAGCATTAAAACGCTCTGTTTCATCTTTGATAGAATCTAAATACGTGCTGTGCAAACGATATACGTCTTTTATATGACGAATCCAGTTATCAATAATGCCAATAGAATCATTTCCCATTGCTGCCTTAACTCCACCGCAACCATAATGCCCGCAAACCAGTACGTGTTTTACTTTCAAAACATTCACTGCATAATCCAGTACACTCAACATATTCATATCACTATGCACTACCATATTGGCTATGTTTCTATGTACAAAAACTTCTCCAGGTTTTGCCCCTACAATTTCATTTGCAGGAACCCTGCTATCTGAACAACCAATCCATAATAATGGTGGCGTTTGACCTTTGGACAGATCTTCAAAATAATTTGGGTCACTCGCTAAAGAGGTTTCAACCCATTTTTTATTATTCTCTAATATTTTTTTATAAAAATCGCTCATAATTATTTTGATTGTTAATCTGATTAATTTTGAATTGTTAGATTATACAATAAAGTTCAAATATATGAAATTTAAAAATATTAATGTCTCAATTCGGCTAGTGTGAAATCTGGATTTTTATCATCACTAATGTATTCAACATCATTATAGAAAGTAACTTCACCTGTTTCTATATTATGCATAGCACCAATTATTCCTATCTCGCCATTTTCAACCATTTGCTCCAAAATAAAACTTCTTTCAATGATGTTTTTCACATTACGTTTTACGTTAATTTGGGCAACATTCTCAACAAATGGAGCATTTTTGGAATTTCTTTCAGTCAAAGTTTCCTTTTCTTGATAAACTGCTGGTTGAATTTTTGATAACAATTCAGTAAGATTTCCCATTTCTACATGGTCACAAGCTCCTTTTACAGCACCACATTTGCTATGTCCAAGAACAACAATAAGCTTAGAACCGGCTACTTTACAAGCAAATTCCATACTCCCTAGAATATCTGTATTTACAATATTACCAGCAATTCTTACCGAAAAAATATCCCCTAAACCTTGATCAAAAATGAGTTCTGCAGAAGTTCTACTATCAATACAACTTAAAATTGTTGCAAACGGCCATTGACCATCTCGAGTATCATTTACTTGTTCGAGTAAATCTCTATGCGCTTTTAGATTATTTACAAATCTGTTATTTCCTTCTTTTAATATTTCTAAAGCTTTTCTTGGTGTAATTGAAGCTTGCAATTCTTTATTTAATGTCTTCATTTTTTAAAATTTTTATTTATTATTTATGTTCAACAAAAACGTGCTTTTCCTCTTCTCCAGTATTTACTAAATCATACGCCTTTTTAAAACCTACTAGTTTGACTTTAATATTTTCTTCTTTGGCTCTTATTTTTTTAAATTCCTTTATCAAATCCAAAACATCATGTGCAATATAAACCGTATCAGTTGCATTTATGATCACTTTTGAATTTTCCGGGATGTCATTCAAAGTTGTTTTGATTGCAGATTTATTCAAGAAAGATACCTCTTGTGCCAAATCTATATGAATGATATCACCATCATGAAACTGTTCTTTTCGAAAACGGTAAGCGCGTTTCATGTTCCCTTTTAGGATAAAAATAACGCTGATTATCATTCCCAATGCAACTCCCCTGAGCAGATCGGTAAAAACTACCGCTACAAAAGTAGCAATAAACGGAATGAATTGATATATTTTATCCTTTTCCCAAAAATGCTTTACTGTTTTTGGATTAGCCAATTTATATCCAACTAATAATAGAATAGCAGCCAAAGTAGCATAAGGGATTTTATTTAAAATCGTTGGAATCACTAAAACACATATCAACAAAAGTATGCCGTGAATGATAGTAGACATTTTGGATTTTGCACCGGCATTGTTGTTTGCTGAAGTCCTGACCACAACAGAGGTCATTGGTAAACCACCAAGTAAGGAACTCAAAATATTCCCCACTCCCTGTGCCTTCAATTCTACATTCATATCTGAATAGCGTTTTTGTGCATCCATTTTATCAGCTGCTTCCATACATAACAAGGTTTCTATCGAGGCCACAACAGCAATTGTAACTGCAACAATCCACACTTTGCTGTTTGTAATGGCTGAAAAATCAGGTGAGACAATAATGTTTCTAAATTCCTCCATGGAAGTTGGAACCGGTAGGTTCACCAAATGTTCACTGGAAATTGCCAAACCACTTCCTGACCTAATAAAAAACTCATTTAAAGTAACACCAACAATAACTGCAATCAATGCAGATGGCACTAGTTTTAATTTCTTCAGGAAATCAATTTTATTCCAGGAAATCAAAATAGCTAACGAAACTAAAGTAATTACGACTGAGCCCAATTGCAGATAATCGAAAATCGAAAATAATTCAGAAAAAGTATTTTTTCCATCTGATTGAAAAAACGCCTCATCTCCCTGAAAATCAGCATCCAATCCTACAGCATGGGGAATTTGTTTTAGAATTATAATCAAGCCAATTCCGGCTAGCATCCCTTCAATTACGTTACTTGGGAAATAATTGGAAATGGTTCCAGCTTTAATAAATCCGAGTGCCAATTGAAAAATACCGGCTAAAAATACCGCTAAAAGAAAAGCATTAAACGAACCCAAGTCGGTTATTGCAGTTAAAACAATTGCGGTTAAACCTGCCGCCGGACCAGAAACGCTCAAATGTGATTGGCTAAGATAACCGATTACAATTCCGCCAATAACACCTGCAATAATTCCTGAAAAAAGAGGTGCGCCCGAAGCTAATGCAATACCTAAACATAATGGAAGCGCCACCAAAAAAACCACTAAACCAGACGCAAAATCGGATTTAAGGTTAGCAAAAAGATTAATTTTTTTTGTCATAATACCTAACTAAAATTTGAATACAAAGAGTTTGCTCACATGCTACATGTGAAAATTGATTTCAAAATACTAAAATCAAAAATTGTATTAAACTTGGTTAGGCGGGGGGATAAATATTGAAGAGGTGATACTATCATGCTTTGATAAATTCTCAGATAGAATAGCACTAGATGATAATCTCGATGACGTAATTATTTCTGTAGAAGATTCAAAATAAAAAAAAGTCTTAATTTCTTTGTGCGCATGTTCTTCTTCAGAAACACTATAGAAAATAGAAACATCCGCGCTTTTCTCAATCACAGTAACTATTGTTGGAGTGACAAGAAAGGCGATAAATAGAATTAAAAATATTTTAGATATTATTTTCATTGCCGCAAAAATAGAATTAAGTTTATTAAAAAAGTAAAAAAAATCTAATTTTTAAAAAAAATTAACATTCAAAAAAAAAGCAAAATGAAATTATCCCATTTCATTTTGCTTTTTTTAAATCCCTATAAAACTTACAAACTTTCTTCTAACCAAGCTTGCATCATCCAGATGGTCTTTTCTTGTTCTGAAATAAAATCACTCATCATCGAATTTGTCCCTTCATCATTTATTGCTGACGATTTATTTAGAATCTCTCTTTCTATTTTTAATAAATGTGATAATGACTTGACAATTAAATGCACCGCTTTTTCATCGTTTGAAATATTTTTACCCACAACTAACTGATTATTATTTATATAATCTTCAAAAGTATGAAGTGGAGTTCCTCCAACAGTAAGAACCCTTTCGGCAATTAAATCAATTTTTATTTGGGCATCCGTATATAATTCTTCAAATTTTACATGCAAATCAAAAAAACGTTTCCCTCTAATATTCCAATGAATTCCTCTTAAATTTTGATAATAAACCTGAAAATTTGATAATAAAATATTCAATTCACTTACTATCAATTCTGATTCTTTTACCGGTAATCCTAAAATATTTGTTTTCATAATTTTTTATTTTCTACAAATTTAGATAAGAAAACACCACTTTGTACTATAAATTAAATTGATTGTTTTTATATTTGCATCAGATATTACTATAAAAAAGATGACAATCACTCAATTAAAATATGTTCTTGCTGTAGCCGAACACAAAAATTTCACTCTTGCTGCCGAAAAATGTTTTGTAACTCAACCTACATTGAGCATGCAAATTCAAAAAATAGAAGAAGAATTAAGTATTCAGATATTTGACAGAACCAAAAAACCGATTCAGCTTACTGATATTGGTCAAAAAATTGTAAACCAAGCTAAAAACATAGTCAACGAAGCCGATCGGATTCAGGATATAGTAGAACAACAAAAAGGATTTATTGGCGGCGAATTCAGATTGGGAATAATCCCAACAATTATGCCTACGCTATTGCCTATGTTTTTGAATAATTTTATAAAAAAATACCCAAAAGTAAAACTCATAATCGAAGAGTTAAATACGGCAGAAATTATAACAAAACTAAACAATGGCCATCTCGATGCTGCCATTGCCGCAACTCCTTTGATGGAGGAAAAAATAAAAGAAATTGTCTTGTATTACGAACCTTTTGTAGCCTACATTCCGGAAAGTCACCATCATTTTCAAAAGGAAGAAATAGAAGTTTCAGACTTAAACTTAGAGGAAATCTTATTATTACAAGATGGACACTGTTTTCGAGACGGAATTTTAAATTTATGCAAAAATGTAGGTAAAAATGAAACGAGTCGTTTTCAATTAGAAAGCGGGAGTTTCGAAACCCTTATAAAATTAGCCGATGAAGGTTTAGGAACAACACTACTTCCCTATTTACATACACTTGATTTAAAAGAAACTGACAAATTGAAATTGCGCCACTTTAAGGAACCTAAACCTGCCAGAGAGGTCAGCCTGATTTTCCCTAAAAGCGAATTAAAAATACAGATAATTGATGCGCTTCGAAATACAATTGCAGGAGTTGTAAAAGGTGCTATCGTATTTCAAAATGTTCAAATCATAAGTTCACTTCCTAAAAAATAAAAAAAGGAACCGTTTTGCGGTTCCTTTTTCTTTTATGAATTTACAATTAGTAAACATTGTTTTAATTCTGGTTTTCCAATTGTAAAATTTAATAACCATTCTCTCAATTGTTCCATTTCGTAGGGTAATAATGTTTTGATGGCTTTTTCTAATTCCTTGCAAAAAAGCAATGGATCAAAACTCACTCTTTCTAAAATTGATTTTGTATAATCATACATGATTTTCGACATAATAAACTAAGATTTTAGTTAGATTTGGATTCTAAAGTGTTGTAAAAATACATTTTTTTTAATTACAACATAACTATTTAACGTAGTTTTAATTTTTTTATTTCTAATTCATGGATTTTGGCTCAAAAAAAATAAATCACTGAAAACAAACCACTTAAACAACAAGTCTTAGCTTTTTCTAGCGCGAAACATTTCTCTTTTTCCGGGTGGGCCGGCAAGTTTTTCGACAGTAAAACCCACTTCGATCATACTTCTTTTTACAACTCCTCTGGCAGCGTAAGTAACCAGCACACCATTAGTTTTAAGCGCCTTATACATCTTCTCAAAAATAGCAGTGCTCCACAATTCAGGTTGTACTCTATACCCAAAAGCATCAAAATAAATCAAATCAAATTGATCAATATCATCAATTTCCTCAAAAAACTGTTTTCTTTTCGTAAGTGAAAAATCATCCCTTAAATCAATTTTTTCTCCCCAATTGCTTTCATGCATTCTATCGAAAATTGCGCTTTCTTGACTTGCATTTAATTCTGTGACATAATTCATCAGCAAAACTTCGTCTACTGAAATTGGATAGGCTTCTACTCCAACATAATCTATCGATTGCTTCATTTTTTTTGCCTCTAACAACGTGATAAAGGCATTTAAACCTGTGCCAAATCCTATTTCCAAAATAGAAACATTCCTGTTTTGAAATAATGAAAGACCGTTTTTAATAAATACATGCTGTGCTTCCTGTATGGCACCATGTTTAGAATGATAACATTCGTCCCATTCTGCTATGTGAATGGTAGTTGAACCATCAAGTGTTTGGATAATTTCTCTTTTCAAAATTGGATTTTGAGGTTATATTGGATTAAAAACTACAATGTTTGTCCAAAATTAATCAAAATCTAATACGTTTGCCTCTGAAAAATCTATATTTATTGTATAATTAATAGAAATAGGCATGATTTTTTTATTTTTTTTAAAATGTAAACAAATCTTAGTTAAATGCTATAATTAATAGTTTTTTGACAAGTCTTTTGTTGATTTTTATTTAATTTTGCAAACATTAAACTTCAACTTATAGAAATCAAGTTTTTTTAAGCTCCAGTTTGTCATTTAAAAAAAATCAAAAAACAACACATTACTATGAGTACTACTCAAACTAACAAAATTGAAACAATAAAAGCTTCCTCTTCAAAAATAAATGAAGTTGATTTTTCGAACTTAAGCTTTGGTTCTGTTTTTACAGATCATCTATTTGAATGTGATTATAAAAATGGGGAATGGCAGAAACCAGTCATTAAACCCTACGCACCATTTTTGTTAGATCCATCTACACGAGTTTTTCATTATGGACAAGCGATTTTTGAAGGTATGAAAGCGTACAAAGATGAAAATAATGACGTTTGGCTTTTTAGACCTGATGAAAACTATAAGCGTTTTAATACGTCAGCAGTAAGAATGGCTATGCCGGAAGTTCCTGAAGAAATTTTTATGAGCGGTCTGAATCAATTGTTACAATTAGACGAAGCATGGATTAAAAAAGGAAAAGGAAATGCCATGTATATCAGACCATTTATGATTGCAACTGGTACTGGAGTAATTGCAAATCCTTCGAATGACTATAAATTCATGATTATTTTATCGCCAGTGACTTCTTATTATGCTGGTGATGTAAAAGTACTTATTGCGGAACATTTCAGTAGAGCTGCAAATGGAGGAATAGGAGCTGCAAAAGCTGCCGGAAATTATGCTGCTCAATTTTACCCTACAAACTTAGCGAACAAAGAAGGTTTTCAACAGGTAATTTGGACTGATGATGCTACGCATACTAAACTGGAAGAAGCAGGTACTATGAATGTATTTTTCAGAATAAATGACACATTATTTACTGCTCCTACAAGCGAAAGAATTCTTGATGGTGTGACTAGAAAAACACTTATTGATTTAGCAAAAAGTGAAGGTATACATGTAGATATTCGTTCGGTTTTAGTTTCTGAGCTTGTTGAGGCTGCTAAAAACGGAACTTTGAAAGAAATTTTTGGAGCAGGAACGGCTGCTGTAGTAAGTCCAATTTCTGGATTTTCTTATCAGGATGTTTATTATGAATTGCCAAAAATTGAAAATACAATGGCTTTACAACTAAAAACTAAATTGGAAAATATCCAAAATAAATTAGAAGCGGATACTTTTGGATGGACTGTTAAAATATAATTCTAAAGTTAGATTTAAAAAAAAGCGGTTTTCAATGTGAAAATCGCTTTTTTTATGCCTTCTACGAAAAATGACTTGGATAAAATGCCTAAGCCTGTTACTCTATTCTCCTATTATTTTAGAAAAATCAGGTTTAAAATAATTAGGGCCTTTCATCACTTTACCATCTTCACGATAAATTGGTTTGCCATCTTCGCCTAACTTACTCATATTACTGCGTTGGATTTCGTCAAAAACTGCTTCTATTTTATGCTGCAAACCATGTTCGATAATGGTTCCGCACAGAATATACATCATATCACCCAATGCATCTGCAATCTCTACCAGATCATTGTTTTGAACTGCTTCAAGATATTCTTCGTTTTCCTCTTTCATTAAGTTGTAACGAAGCGTGTGTTTACTTTCCCCTAAGTTAGCCGTAGGAATTTCACTGTGACCTATTTTAAAAGCCGTATGAAATTCTTTAACTGAGTCTATCTGTTTTTGCATCTTTTTATTTTGTTAAATGAAAAGGCAAATTAGCAACTATTTCTAAACTATTAACTAAATTTGCCGGAAATAATTTAAACTATGTTTAGTCAAGGTCAATTAGTGTTTGCAGGCTTGTTTTTTGTTGCATTTGTTATTGCTGTAATTTATGCCTATCGAAAAGATATAAGAATACATAAAGAGTTTTATAAAGGAAATTACAAGATTCTGATAGGATTTGGAATTTTTATTGGAATTTTATTTTTGATAAAAGTGTTTTTCAAACGTTAGTTTTTTTTAAACCAAACAAATAATGTCCACTAAATAGTGGACTTTTTTATTTACAGATTTTTCATAATCGGCAAAAAAAAACACTTCAACAAACTTTTTTATTTAATTAAAAAACAAATACTTAACAAGCTAAATCACTCGACTTCTTCCGTTTTTTCTTCGAAAACAGATAAGATAAAAACGATCAAATAGCGTAAAGCCTACTTTAAATTCAAACCAAACATAAATAGATCAAAATCCTTTATTTAGAAAATGATCTATATTTATTTAACACTTTCGGTGACTTGTAAATAAAATCTTTAACTTTACAAAAATTAACAAACCTGTATATTATGAGGATTTTAAAATACTTATTTCTTTTACTACTGCTAAGTTTTGTGGCTTTATCCATTTTTGTAGCTACTCAAAAAGGAGATTTTACTGTAGAAAGAAGTCAAATCATAAATTCTCCAAAATCAACAGTATTTAATTTTGTTAATGATTATAGAAACTGGGAAGATTTTAGTTCATGGGTTGTTGAAGATCCTGAAATGCAAATTACGTATCCTAAAAAAACAATTGGTCCGGGAGCTTCCTTTTCATGGGAAGGAAAAGAAGGAACAGGTGATATGTTGACCGTTTTTGTAAAGGAAAATGATAGTATTTCTCAAAAGATGAATTACGATGGAACTTCATCATCCGTTTTCTGGAGCTTTAAAGATACCATTGGCGGAACAAAAGTGACTTGGAAAACTACCGGAAAAATGAGTTTCACCATGAAAGTTTATACTGCCTTTAATGGAGGTATGAATAAAATCATAGGAAGAATGTATGAAAAGAGCTTAGTTAACTTAGACAAGACTCTTGATTTCGAAATAAACACTTATGCGGTAAAAGTAAATGGACTGGTAAAAAAACTTGGAACTTTTTATTTAAGACAAACCTTTACCAGTGAAATTTCAAAGGTTACTAAAAATGCTCAAATCGTATTCCCAAAAATGATTACTTTTTGCGAACAAAATAATATCGAACTAAACGGAAAACCATTTATAATTTATCACACTTATGATTCCGTAAGCGGATTGACCAAATTATCTTTTTGTGTGCCTATAAAAAATCAAATCTTAACGAGCTCCGGAAGTGATATTTTAACTGGAAAACTGGAACCATTCGACGCAATTAAAACTACTTTAACAGGGGATTATTCGCATACAAAGAAAGCTTTGGATAAAGCAAAAGCATACATTAACACGAATCGAATTGCTATTGACCCGACATTTTCTCATTTAGAGAGTTTTACCATCAGTAGGACCGAAATTAAAAACCCTTCAAAATGGGTAACGGAAATTTACTATCCAATACAACCAAAAATAATTCCTGCAAGAACTTTCACTCCAGCTGCCATAAAGAAAACCGAAGCCGTAAAAACGCCTGAACCTGCAATAAATAAGGAAGAAGAACAATCCGAATTTTAATGTTTTTTTTTAAAGCCTATTAAACCTTTTTGATAAATTCTATTCTAACTCCTAAATAATCGCTTTGCAAGAAGAACAGGAATTTATAAATCACTTGTTAAACCCTAAAACGCAAAATCAAGCGTTTCAGCAGTTGTTACAGGATTATCAAAGACCGTTATACAATCACATTCGTAACATCGTTTTGAATCACGATGATGCAGATGATGTATTGCAAAATGTTTTTATAAAAATATTACAAAATCTGAAAAATTTCAAAGGAGAAAGCAAACTTTTTTCATGGATGTATCGCATTGCTACAAATGAATCCTTGACTTTTTTGAAACAAAAATCAAAAACGAGTGGCATTTCATCAGAAACTTTACAAAACAAAACTATCGATAATCTGGAAGCCGATGTGTTTTTTGACGGAAATGAAATTCAAATAAAATTACAAAAAGCGATTGCATTATTGCCTGAAAAGCAACAATTGGTTTTTAAAATGAAATATTTTCAAGAACTGAAATACGAAGCCATTTCAGAAATCTTGGGAACCTCCGTTGGTGGATTAAAAGCATCCTATCATCTTGCTGTAAAAAAAATAGAAGCTTTTGTTTCGACAAATTAAACCTTTTAGCTGTAACACTGTCTAAAGTACATTATGAAAACATTTAAATTAGAGAACGAACCTAAAATTGAAACTGGATTTAAAACTCCAGACCATTATTTTGAGAATTTTTCAATCAAAATGATGGAGCAACTGCCTAAAAACGAGCCAAAAGTAATTTCTATTTTTCAAAAAAGAAAAACTTTAATTATGATGGCAGTAGCAGCAATTTTAGTACTTGCTTTGATGATTCCAATTTTAAGTCCTTCTTCTACAAACACAAAAGAACTGGACGCTGCAGCTTTAGAAAATTACATTACGTATCAGTCTAATGTGAATCAATATGATTTGATAAGTGTATTAGAAACCGAAGATATTAATAACATAAAAACTGGTATTGTTTTAGAAGATGAAACCATAGAAGATCATTTATCAGTAAATTCCAATTTAGAAAATCTAATTTTAGAATAAACCCGATTGTAAAGTTTTAAATTTAAGCTATAATTAAACAAAAAATAAAAATGAACATTAAAAAATTAGTCCCAATAGTATTGCTATTTGTTTCATTCAACTTTTACGCTCAAGGGGAAAGTATGAAAGAAAAAAAAGAGCAAATAAAAGCTTTAAAAGTAGCTTTTTTCACGACTGAATTAGACTTAACTACTAATGAAGCCGAAAAATTCTGGCCAATCTACAATGCATTTGATGACAAACAGTTTGAATTGAGACATCAAAAAATGAGAACGTACATGAAAAGAATGAATGATGGTTCGCTAGATAAAATAACGGAAAAAGAAGCAAATACCTTTTTGTCCCAAATAGAAAATACAGAGGAAGAACTATTTTTATTGCGAAAAAAATTCATGAAAAATGTAAGAACAATTTTGCCAGCCGTAAAAATAGTTAAGCTTAAAAAAGCTGAAGAAGATTTCAATAGAAAATTGCTACAACAATATCGCAACAAATGTCAAAAAAACCATTAGTTTTATTTTATTAGCTCAAAAAAAATACCCTAAGCTCTAATTATATTAGACTTAGGGTGTTTTTATTATATGACTATCCGTTACTAATACCAGTTGATTATTTCAGCCACAGATTTTACGGATTTTCACAGATTAAAGAAAAAACGAACAGTTTATTGAAAAGGAATCTATGAAAACCTTTTGAATCTGTGGCTGAAAAGAAATTTAGCCTGCTTAGCGGACAGCCCTATTTCATTATTTAAAATTGATGCGAATCATTTTATTTTGTCCCGCTGCAATGGCCGTATGATTATCTATAAACCTGATGGTATTAAGACTGGTATCTGTTGACAATTGTTTCCATGAATTACCGCTATCCGAGGAATAGTAAATTCCTGAAAAACCAACTGTTACCAGACCTTTACCGTTACTTTCAGGAACATATTGCACACAAGAAGCGTATCCAAAACCTTGATTTTCTGCTATTAGGTTCCATGTTTTTCCGCCATCTGTTGTGATTGCTTTATTAGAAAAATTTTGATTTCGAACCTCATAATCCCCTCCGGTAACAAATCCGTTTTGAGCATCATAAAAATCTGCCGTAAAAATTCCGGTCATCGACTTTCCTTGAACAATTGGGGTATCATACACTGTCCATGTATTTCCCTTATCCGAAGAATAAAAAACTCTTGATTTTTTTCCACCGGAAACAATCCAAGTGTTGTTCCCTTTTATCACAATATTAGTGTTGCTTGCCGCAAAAGCTGCTTCTCCATCGATCACTTTTGGTAATTTAGTAGACGGGACTTTATCCCATGAATTTCCGCCATCACGAGTGATTATTATATTCAGACAATCTGCTATTGGATCACCCATCGCTATTCCTTCCTTATCATTCCAAAATTGCATGCTATCATAAAACACTTTTTCGTGGTTTTCTTGATACACTAATTTTGTTTCCTTGCCGTCTTTTGAAATTTGATATAACAACGCTGGATTCCCAACGTTTAGAATAAAAATATGTTTTTTTGTTTTGGCATTACTTCTAAACTCAAGCTTTAAAGAATCTTTGATAATTTTGCTTTCAAATTTTTGATTGTTATCCAAATTAAAAAAACCGAATCTTCCTTTATCTGCAGCAAACCAAACTTTATTTGCATCAAATAAAATTGCCCTAATACTTATTTTATCCTGAAATAACGTGTCAATTGCAACGGACTTAAATTCACTGTTATTTTCATTTTTTACATTATAAACACTTGTCTTACAAGACGCAAAAACAGTTGAAGCTAACAGAATTAAAAAAATATTTTTCATTTTTTATACATTTTATGGCTAATTTACAATTAATAATAAGAATAGGAAACAAAGAATAAATTATGGCACAGTAATTGGATAATCAAAAAAAAGAATAAACTTAATCCAATTAATTATGAAAACGAAACTATTACTATTGAGTCTATTGACTTCTGTTTTCGCAACACAAATACAGGCGCAAGATAGAACATCAGTAAATGCAATGAATAACGAAATCAGTGACAACCTTGATTTGAGAGCTGTTGCTTCTATTTTTGGTGACTCCAGAAATCTACAGGATTTTGAAAGACGCCTGAATGACCCTGAACTACAAATATCAAATTTAGATTTGAATAATGATAATGAAGTTGATTATTTAAGAGTTATCGAAACTGTCGAAAATCGGACTCACGTAATTATCATTCAATCTGTTATAGATACCGATGTGTATCAAGATGTAGCTACAATTGACGTTGAAAAAGACAGAAATAACAACATTCACGTTCAAGTAGTAGGAGATGTATACATGTATGGTCCAAATTATATTTATGAGCCAGTATATTACAGCACACCATTAATTTATGCTTCATTCTGGTCTGCTAATTATCGCCCGTATTACTCCACTTGGAATTGGGGTTATTATCCTTCTTATTATTATGCATGGAATCCATTCCCAATATTCAGATATAGAAATAACATCAACATTTGTTTGAACATCAACAACAATTACAATTATGTTAATTACAGAAGAAGTGAACGAGCAGTCGTTCTATATAATTCAAGACGTTCAAATGGCTATGAAAGACAATACCCGAATTATTCCTTCTCCAGAAGAAATGCTAATGTAACAAACCGTTATGAATTAGATCAAAGAAGAGGTTCAAGAAATGAAGTTGGTTCCTCTAACCGAAGAACAGGATCTCAAAGAGATTATTCTCAAAACAGAACTAGCTCTTCAAGAGAAACAACACCCCAAAGAGCAGGTTCTTCAAGAGATTATTCTCAAAACAGAACTAATCCTTCAAGAGAAACAACGCCGCAAAGAGCCGGCTCGTCTAGAGATTATTCTCAAAACAGAACTAATCCTTCTAGTCAGGCAACTCCACAAAGAGGAAATTCTCAAAGAGACTATTCTCAAAACAGAACCAATCCTTCTGGTCAGGCAACTCCGCAAAGAGGAAATTCTCAAAGAGATTATTCTCAAAACAGAACCAATCCTTCTAGTCAGGCAGCTCCACAAAGAGGAAATTCTCAAAGAGATTATTCTCAAAACAGAACCAATCCTTCTGGTCAGTCAGCACCACAAAGAGCTGAATCCCCAAGAGATTATTCTCAAAACAAAGGTAATTCTTCAAGAGAAGCAGCTCCACAAAGGGCGGAACAACAAAGAGACTATTCTCAAAACAGAGGTAATTCTTCAAGAGAAGCTGCTCCGCAAAGAGCTGAATCCCCAAGAGATTATTCTCAAAACAGAACTAGCCCTTCAAGAGAAGCAGCTCCACAAAGAGCGGAACAACAAAGAGAATATTCTCAAAACAAAGGTAATTCTTCAAGAGAAGCAGCTCCACAAAGAGCGGAACAACAAAGAGGAAATTCTTCCAGAGAAGCAGCTCCACAAAGAAATGAATCTCAAAGAGGCAATTCATCAAGAAACGACAACAGAAGATCTTAAAAAATTTCTATATAAAACTGAAACACGGCTCTGTCAGCCGTGTTTTTTTTTTATTAGATAAAAAGCTTTAATTTATTTTAAAAGTGTAAATTTGAAAAGTTTTTTAAAAATAATACATGAGCGCAGCGCACAAAGACCTACATAGTAAATTAACATTAGGCGGTTTATTGATTTCATTAGGAATAATTTACGGTGATATAGGCACTTCACCTTTGTATGTAATGAAAGCCATATTGAGCAATCATATTATAAACGCCGACGTTGTTTTAGGAGGTATATCCTGTGTTTTTTGGACCCTTACATTACAAACAACCATCAAGTACGTACTGATTACTTTAAGTGCTGACAATCATGGCGAAGGTGGAATTTTTGCTCTATATGCTTTAGTCAAAAAGACAAAAATTCAATGGTTAATCGTCCCCGCCATTATTGGGGGAAGCGCCTTACTGGCCGATGGAATCATTACTCCTCCCATCTCTGTATCTTCTGCGGTTGAAGGTATTAGAACCTATTATCCTGAAATAAACACAATCCCGATTGTTATAGGCATCTTATTTGTGCTTTTTGCTATTCAGCAATTTGGAACCAAGTTAGTCGGTAAATTTTTTGCACCAATGATGCTTATTTGGTTTGGAATGCTTGCCGTACTGGGAACATTACAAATCGGACAAAATACGGAGGTTTTAAAAGCTATCAATCCGTACTACGCCTATCATTTATTAACCATTCATCCTGAAGGATTTTTTGTTTTGGGCTTTGTATTCCTTTGTACTACCGGTGCTGAAGCATTGTATTCAGACATGGGACATTGCGGGCGAAAAAACATTAGAATTAGCTGGATCTTTGTAAAATCGGCTTTAGTGCTTAATTATTTTGGACAGGCAGCCTATTTGATTCGTCACGAAGGTGAAACGCTACAAACTTTAGGCGGAAAAAATGGAAACCCATTCTATCTTATCATGCCCGATTGGTTTCAACCCATTGGAATTGTAATTGCAACAATGGCAGCCGTGATTGCTTCTCAAGCGTTGATTAGTGGTTCATTTACATTAATAAATGAAGCGATGCGATTGAATTTTTGGCCAAAAGTAAAAATAAAATATCCTACTGAATTAAAAGGACAATTGTACATCCCATCCATAAACTGGTTATTGTTTATCGGATGTGTTGGTATCGTATTGCACTTTGAAGAATCCAGTAATATGGAACATGCTTACGGATTAGCTATTATTTTATGTATGATAATGACTACTATTTTACTTAATTTTTATTTAATAATGAAAAGAGTAAAATTGTATTTTATCGTACCCTTGATTACGATATATCTAATAATTGAATTTAGCTTTTTGATTGCTAACATCACGAAGTTTGCCGAAGGAGGTTATGTAACCCTACTTATAGCGATCACTTTGATAAGTATAATGACAATTTGGTATTTGGCTAAGAAAATTAATAAGAGCTATACTAAAATTGTCAAAATTGAGGATTATAAAAAAGTCCTTGTTGAATTAAGTGCTGATTTATCCATCCCAAAATATGCAACGCATTTAGTGTACATGACTAATGCCGGAAGAACAGATGAAATAGAAGAAAAAGTAATGTATTCTATTTTACAAAAAAGACCCAAAAGAGCTGATATTTATTGGTTTGTACACGTGAATATATTAACGGAACCTTACAGAACCGATTATAAAGTAACCGAAATTGTCAAAGATGATTTGTATCGTGTAGACTTCAATTTAGGTTTTAGAGAACCTACCAAAATAAACTTGATGTTTAAAGAAGTAATTAAAGACATGGTACAAAAAGGAGAAGTAGATATCACCAGCAGATATGAATCTTTGAACAAAAACAACATCATAGGTGATTTCAAATTTGTATTATCTGAAAAGTTCCTTTCTAACGATAGTGATTTACGTTGGCATGAAAAATTAATTATGAATTCTTATTTCTTTATCAAAAAACTAAGTTTATCCGAAGAAAGAGCTTTTGGTTTAGACAGCAGTTCCGTAAAAGTGGAGAAATTCCCAATGGTACTTCATGCTCCTGAAAACATAGGCTTGACAAGAGTTAAATAATTTTTTTCGCTTAAAAATCTAAAAAAACACTGTTTTAAAAACAGTGTTTTTTTATGCCAAAAAATTAAAAAACAACATTCATTATTAAAAATATAACATTCAATCAATTAATAGTACCTTTGCACCTCAATTATTTAAAATGAGATTACACAGAAATTTAGTTTATACTACCATTGACGCATTAAATGCCATTTTTAACGAAGGCGAATATGCTGATAAAGTGGTAGCACGATCCTTAAAAAAAGACAAACGTTGGGGAAGCTCTGACAGAAAGTTTGTTGCCGAAACCATCTACGAAATTGTACGTTGGAAAAGATTATACGCAGAAATAGCCGAAGTAAAAGAACCTTTTGACAGAGACAATCTTTGGAGAATGTTCTCCGTTTGGGCAGTATTAAGAGGCTATCCTATTCCGGATTGGCGCCAACTGGAAGGAACTCCAGAAAGAAAAATAAAAGGACGTTTTGATGAACTTTCCAAAGTAAGAGCTTTAAAAGAATCTATTCCGGACTGGATGGACGAATTGGGAGTTAAAGAACTAGGTGAAAAAGTTTGGGCAACTGAAATAGCAGCTCAAAACCAACCAGCCAGAGTAATCCTAAGAGTAAATACACTTAAAACCACAAGAGAAGCGCTTCGTGCTATTTTGATGGATTTAAACATTGAAACGGAAACACTTAAAAATCAGCCCGATGCTTTGGTACTGAAAGAAAGAGCCAATGTTTTCTTGACCGACGCTTTCAAACAAGGTTTCTTTGAAGTTCAGGATGCCAATTCACAATTAGTGGCGGCTTTCCTTGACGTAAAACCTGGAATGCGTGTTGTTGATACATGCGCTGGAGCAGGTGGAAAAACATTGCATATTGCTTCTTTGATGGAAAACAAAGGACAATTAATCGCTATGGATTTGTATGAAAGCAAATTGAAGCAATTAAAAATCAGAGCCAAAAGAGACGGTGCTTTCAATATTGAATACCGTATTATTGACTCGACAAAAATCATCAAAAAATTACACGAAAAAGCAGACCGTGTTTTAATTGACGCACCTTGTAGCGGATTAGGAGTTTTGAAAAGAAACCCAGATGCTAAGTGGAAATTAAAACCGGAGTTTATTGACAACATTCGTAAAGTACAATCGGAAGTTTTAGAAAGTTATTCTAAAATTGTAAAACCGGGAGGAAAATTAGTATACGCAACTTGTTCTATATTACCATCCGAAAATCAAGAACAAATTGCTCGTTTCTTGACAACTGACATTGGAAAACAATTCAATTTTATTAAAGACCAAAAAATATTGGCTTCAGAGTCTGGTTTTGACGGGTTTTATATGGCTTTATTAGAACGTAAAGAATAAGTTTCAAAAAGCAATGGCAATAACAATGGCAATAGTCAATAAAAAAAGTTCCAATTTCTAATTTGAAATTGGAACTTTTTTTATTGACTATAAATTTCAAAAATTCCTTTCTGATATTGATTTTTGCAATTGCTATTGATTAATCATTCATTGAGATTAAAAACTCTTCATTATTCTTCGTTTTCTTAAAACGATCATTGATAAAATCCATTGCTTCCACTGGATTCATATCCGAAAGGTATTTTCGCATAATCCACATGCGTTGCAATGTTTTTTGATCCAATAACATATCGTCACGTCTTGTACTTGAAGAAGTTAAATCGATCGCCGGGAAAATACGTTTGTTGGCAATTTTTCTGTCCAATTGCAATTCCATATTACCAGTACCTTTAAATTCTTCAAAAATAACTTCATCCATTTTCGAACCAGTCTCAGTCAATGCAGTAGCAATGATACTCAATGAACCTCCATTTTCAACGTTACGGGCTGCCCCAAAGAAACGTTTTGGTTTTTGCAATGCATTCGCATCCACACCACCACTTAATACTTTACCCGAAGCAGGTTGCACCGTATTATACGCTCTCGCCAAACGCGTAATGGAATCCAATAGAATCACTACATCATGTCCACATTCTACCAGTCGTTTTGCTTTTTCAAGAACGATATTCGCAATTTTTACATGCTCTTGCGGTTCTCTGTCAAATGTAGAAGCAATTACTTCTCCACGCACACTACGTTGCATATCCGTAACCTCTTCCGGACGTTCATCAATCAATAAAACAATCAAATATACTTCTGGATGATTTGCCGCAATTGCATTGGCAATTTCCTTAAGCAACATGGTTTTACCTGTTTTAGGCTGCGCCACAATCATACCACGTTGTCCTTTTCCTATTGGTGAAAACAAATCGATAATTCTAGTTGAAATCGTGCTTTGCTTCTCCGCCAATTTGAATTTTTCAGATGGAAAAACTGGGGTTAAATGTTCGAATGAAACTCTGTCACGAACCACTTGGGGATCGTGTCCGTTTATTTTTAAAACTCTAACTAATGGAAAAAATTTCTCTCCTTCTTTTGGTGGACGAACCACGCCTTTTACCGTATCTCCGGTTTTAAGACCGAACAATCTGATTTGAGAAGTCGATAAATAAATATCATCTGGCGAAGCCAAATAATTATAATCTGAAGAACGTAAGAAACCATATCCATCAGGCATCATTTCCAGAACGCCTTCGCTTTCTATAATTCCGTCAAATTCAAAATCAGAAGCAGCAAAATTACTTTTCTTATTTTTAAAATTCGGATTTTGATTCCCGTTTTGGTTCGGGTTCTGATTTGGATTTTGTTTGTGTAATTGATTTGGATTGATCTTTTTTACCGGAGCAGCAGGAGCTTCTGTTTTCTCTTCAGTTACTGTATCTGTAGCCTCTACATTCTCTTTACTTGCTTCTTTAACCTCTTCTTTATCCTTTTTTAAAGCAATTTTCTTTTCGTAAGCTGACTTATTAAATTTAATAATTTTACCTACTTTTTTCTCATTCCCTTCAGATTCCGGGTTTGGAGCCGACTCTTCTTCTTTTGAAACAGCTTCAATCGGAAGGTTATTTTCAACAGGAACATTTGCTTCTGTCTCAATTTCTTCTTTTTCAAAAAGAGAATTTGGTACTGCTTTTTGAATGGCTACTTTTTTAACAGGAACAATTCTAGCTCTTTTGGGCTTATCGTCCTCAAGGTCGCTTTCCTTTTTTGTGTCTAATGCCGAATCAACGTTGTCCACTTGATGCGCTAAAATCTGACTGATTAAAGTCTCTTTTTTCACACCGTTAAATTTTATGGTTTTAGCCGATTTAGCTATTTCTTGAAGCTCAGAAAGCTTCATTTCTTTTAATGCAGAAATATCAAACATGAATGTTCTATGAGTTTAATTAATTGGGAATAATCTAAAAGATTAGGTAGTAAACTTTAAATTGAATCAACCGCAGTATGAAGTGCTTACGGTATTATGATGCAATAATACGAATAAAATTTAATCAGACAATAGTATTTATAAAAAAGAAAATATATTTTTGTAAAAGATATTTAACAAATGATACAAAGAATTCAGACCATCTATTTACTACTTGCATTTGTAGTTACAGGCATCTTACTGTTTTTTATTCCGTTATGGACCATGAAAGATGGAAAAGAGTTTTATTTCATGCAAAGTCAAGTCTATACCATAATATTGGGATTGAGTACGACACTAACTTTATTAAGTATTGTTTCCTATAAAAAAAGACAAAATCAATTTGTTATTGGCAGATTGAATATCATATTAAATTTGATTTTATTAGGATTGTTTGTATATCGTTCACTAAATCTATCTGGAGAGACACCTGCTGTTTCGGAGAAAGGTATTGGGATGTTTCTACCTGTAGTAGCTATCGTATTATTAGTCTTGGCTAATAAGGCCATCAAAAAGGATGAAGATCTTGTAAAATCTGTGGACAGATTGAGGTAAACCTATAAACTTTAGTTTATTAGTGCGAAGAGAACCCGAATGTAACAATTCGGGTTTTTTTGTACCTTTTGTTTTTTATTTTAACAAAAAAAGAGAATAAAATTCTTATAAAATGATATTCTCCTATTTTTTTTATAAATTTGGAAACAGCTATTACGATATGTTACAAAAAATTAGAATTCACCTCGCTGATGACCATCAAATTCTTATTGATGGCATTCGGACTTTACTGCATACCGTCCCTAATTTTGAAGTAGTTGGGTTTTCACTCAATGGCGGCAACATTTTCAATGAAGTTACCCTAAACAAAGCAGATATTCTAGTTTTAGATATTAATATGCCTGAAAAAGATGGTATTGAAGTCATCAAGGAATTTGCTAAAAAGGGATTCCCCTGCAAGATTATTGTTTTATCCAGTTACGATGATTTAAGAATAATAAAAGAAGTGATGAAATTGGGTAGCAGTGGCTATTTGACAAAAAAATGTGCCGGTGAAAATATCGTTGAAGCGATTCAAGCGGTATCCAGAGGCGAAGAATATTTTTGCAAATCTGTTCGGGAAAAAATATTTAGTACCGTTACAAAAGACAATATAAAGTTACTAAAAAATGAGTCTGCGGTAAATTCTATTTTAACGGATCGGGAATTAGAAATTATCACATTGATATCACTGGAATATAGCGGTAAAGAAATTAGTGATCAACTGTTTATCAGCGTAAATACTGTTGAAACTCACCGTAAAAATATAATGAAAAAATTAGATGCAAAAAACTCCATAAGTCTTGTTAAATATGCCATTAAACATAAATTAATTAAATCCTGAATCGATGGCAATCCATTAGAAACACGATTTACTTTTTATGAAACTTTAACTGGATTCTGAAAGCTAAAATTCACATTTGTTTTCCTCTTAAACTATTTCTGAAACAAATTAAATTTTCAATTAATCAGTCGTGGATGAAACATTAGAACCCTTAAAAATCACACAAAACAGAATAAAATTAAATTCTCTATGCGGTACAAACAAATTGTTATAGTATTGATTTTACTCCTGAATCTCTCTTGCAGCACTGTTTTTTCACAAAAGAAAGCACCTTCAAAAAAAGAAGTTACCTTGATTTCCAACGAGGCAATTAAGTTAATGAAAGAAGGGAATTTCGAAAAATCATTAATAAAATCAAGACATGTTTTAAGTTATGCCATTGCTTTAAAAGATGACAATCTCATTGCATACGCCTATAACACGATTGCTGCAAATTTTGATCAATTGTCTGAATATGACAAAGCCTTTTTTTATTACAATAAAGGGTTAGCCCATGCGAATAAAACCAATAATGATGAGTTAAAAAATTGGTTAAATAATAATTTGGGAAACATTTATTGCTTTGACAAGAAACAATACGAAAAAGGAATTTACTACTACAAAAAATCACTGCAATACAGCACTAAAATTCATGATTCAGCTCAAATCGTTTTTACAAAACTCAACATTACTTGGGCCTATTTTGACATTGGTCGTTATGAAGAGGGACTCCCCTATTTAAAATACATAAACAAATACCACAAAAAATATGGCGATGAATCTACCATTGTTGCACTGAACATGCTCAATGGAATGTATTACAACTATAAAAATGATCCAAAAAAAGCACTGTATTTTTTCCAAAATGCGATAAAACTAGGGAACGAAGGAAATGAAAAATCAGATTTATCGTATTCCCATCATGAGTTTTCTAAATTTTTATTAAAAAATGGAGATTATGAAAATGCGTATAAAAATCTTGCGCTTTACAATGATTTAACGGTCGAATTAAACAACGAAGACAAACTTAATAAAGCAAATGTTGCCGGAATAAATCTTGAAATTGACGAATACAAAAGAGAAATCGATAAAATAGGAAATGAATACAAAACCAAAGAATATTTATTAATACAGGAACAATCCAGAAACAAAAAAATTGTAATTGGAATCATTTCAGTTTTGCTATTATTCTTTTTCCTTTTTTACATTTTTTCTGAAAATTCTAAACTCAAACAAAAAAACAAACTAAAAGATATTCAAAGCCAAGTACATCAAAATATAATCAACGCATCTATTAACGGACAAGAGTTAGAACGAAAAAAAATAGCTTCTTTTTTACACGATAACATTAGTGCCTTACTCTCTTCGGCAGGATTACACTTGAGCACTTTCACTTCGAAGAACCAAATTATTTCTCAAGAAATCATAAAAACCAAAGCCATATTAGAGGAAGCGCATGATCAAGTTCGCGATTTATCACACGAACTGATGCCAACCCTTTTAGCACGATTTGGTTTATTTTATGCATTAGAAGATTTATGTGAAAAAAACTCAAACTCTGCAATTCAATTCAATTACGCAATTGTTGTGCCTACAAAAACACGTTACAATGAAGATTTTGAAATTAAAATGTATTTTATCATAATGGAACTACTAAACAACATCATAAAACACAGTAAAGCGACTCAGGCTAAATTAACCATTCAAGAAAACAATAAATCGCTTCAAATCGATATCGAGGATAACGGTAAAGGATTTGACACCGATAAATTTTATATTCTGGAGGGCTTCGGAATCAACCAGATTAAAGCCCGAATAAATAATCTGAAAGGAACTATCGCAATACATTCAAAGATTGATTCCGGTACATCTGTTGCTATTGAAGTGCCTATTACCTATCAAAAAAAAATAATTACACCCGTTTTTCCATCTCAATAATTTCCATATCCTTGATTTTGTCACCCTCAATCACAAAACGCAACATCGTGCGCACTTGATGAAAACCACTTTTCCCGGCCGCCCCTGGATTCATGTGTAAGAGATTATGTTTTTTATCAAACATGACTTTCAGAATGTGCGAATGCCCACAAATAAACAATTTTGGCGGATTCGATTCCATCTCCGCTTTGATACTGGGGTTGTATTTCCCAGGATAACCGCCAATATGCGTAATCCAAACATCCACTCCTTCACACATAAAACGATTGTGTAACGGAAACTCTAATCGGGCTTTTGCATCGTCAATATTACCATAGACACAACGCAACGGTTTTAGCTTTTTTATCGCATCCGTTACAGCCAAATCACCTATATCACCCGCATGCCAAACTTCGTCAGCCTGTGCGACATATTTCAAAATCGTATCGTCAATATGACTGTGCGTATCAGAAAGCAGTAGTATTTTTTTCATATTTATAGTATCATTGCGAGGTACGAAGCAATCTGGAGCTATTTACTTCGTCAGTTCGCTTCGCTCGTGTCCTGCTTTTCTCTTCAATCTTTTTATTTTTAAAAGAAAAATAAAAAGGATTTCCATTTCAATCAGGGCTACGATTTTGTGGTAAAATTAGACATTCGAATTCCAAATAAAAAATCAAACTGAAACTTAACAAACTTTGCGCCTTAGCGACTTCGTGGCAAAAAAATTAATAAGTATCTTTGTGACTTCAAAAAAATTAACTTGAGATATTTCATAAAATTAGCATACAACGGAACCCATTATCACGGCTGGCAATACCAACCCAATGCTGCCTCCGTTCAGGAAACGATGAACAAAGCGTTTTCGGTGTTATTGAATACAACCATCAATCTTATGGGAGCCGGAAGAACGGATACCGGTGTTCACGCTAAGGAAATGTTCGCTCATTTTGATTTTGAAGCAGCATTTGACATTCCAAGTTTAGTGCACAAACTCAACTCTTTTCTTCCTAGAGACATTGTGATTTATGCTATTATTCCGGTTCATAATGAAGCGCACACTCGTTTTGATGCTACTAAAAGAACCTACGAATACCATATCAATACGTTTAAAGATGTTTTTTCGCAAGAACAAAGTTGGTATTTCCATCAAAAGTTAGATGTCGATTTAATGAATCAAGCGGCAAAAATACTATTCAATCACACTGATTTTCAATGTTTTTCAAAAGTCAATACGGATGTAAATACTTTTGACTGTACTATTTTTGAAGCCAATTGGAAACAAGAAAACGGCAACTTAACTTTCACCATTTCGGCCAATCGTTTCTTACGAAATATGGTGCGTGCCATTGTGGGAACATTAGTAAACATAGGATTGCACAAGATTACACTGGCTGATTTTACGGCCATCATAGAAAGTAAAAATCGAGATAAAGCTGGTTTTTCGGTTCCGGCGCATGGTTTGTATTTAACCAAAATAGAGTACAATTTTAGATTTTAGAAAATAGAGAATAGATTTTAGACAGCAGATTTCAGGATAAACCTCTAACTTCTAACCCATAACTCAAAACTCAAATTTTGAAAGCAAAAGCATTTGATACCCGATTATTCAAACGAATATTAAAATTCACCAAACCCTACCAATGGCGTTTTAACGGTGTGATTATTTTCGCCATTTCGCTATCGATTTTTGCGGCATTACGTCCGTATTTATTGAAACAAACCGTTGACGGGTACATCGCGACCCAAGACCAACAGGGATTATTACTGTATGTAATCCTGATGGGAATTGTACTTTTACTGGAGGTATTCTCGCAATTTTACTTTGTGTATTGGGCGAACTGGCTCGGTCAGGATATTGTAAAAGACATTCGAACAAAATTATTTCGCCATATTCTAAGTTTCCGAATGAAATATTTTGATCACGTTCCTGTGGGACAGCTCGTAACACGCTCAGTTTCGGATATTGAATCGATTGCCCGAATTTTTAGTCAAGGATTGTTCATGATTATCAGTGACTTGATGAAAATGGTTGTGGTACTGGCTTTTATGTTCTACATGAACTGGAAACTGACTTGGATTGTGATTGTGGCAATGCCAATTTTAGTTTATTTCACAAGAATTTTCCAAAAGAAAATGCAAGTCGCTTTTGAAGAAGTGCGTACCCAAATTGCCAACATGAATTCCTTTGTGCAGGAACGTGTAACGGGAATGAAGATTGTTCAGCTCTTTAATCGGGAAGAAATTGAATACGAAAAATTCAAAAGTATCAACGACAAACACAAAAAAGCGTGGATAAAAACCATTCTTTATAACTCCATTTTCTTCCCTATTGCTGATATTATTTCATCTTTAACGCTTGGTTTTATTGTATTGTATGGCGGAATCAAAATATTAAACGGAGATAATTTTACCACTTTTGGAGATTTATTTTCCTACACGATGTTCATCGGGATGTTATTCAATCCGTTGCGTCAAATTGCGGATAAATTCAACGAGATGCAACTGGGAATGATTGCGGCGAACCGTGTTTTTGACATCTTGGATACCGAAGATCAAATTCAGGATACCGGAATTATCGAAGCGCCAATCTTTAAGGGAGATATCGAATTTAAAAATGTCCGTTTTGGGTACATTCCGGATGAAGAAGTGATAAAAGGAATTGATCTCGAGGTTAATGCTGGTCAAACGATTGCTATTGTAGGCTCTACAGGTGCCGGAAAATCTACGATAATCAACTTACTGAATCGTTTTTACGAAATCAACAGCGGTTCTATTTATATTGACAATCACAATATTGAGAATTACACATTGGGTTCCTTGCGAAAACAAATTGCAGTAGTATTGCAGGATGTTTTCCTTTTTGCCGATACTATTTTCAATAATATCACCTTGAATAGTCCTGAAATAAGTCGCGAACAGGTTTTGGCTGCAGCCAAAAAAATTGGCGTCCATGAATTCATCATGAGTTTGCCGGATAATTATGATTTTGATGTGAAGGAACGCGGGGTTATGCTCTCTTCCGGTCAGCGCCAACTGATTGCTTTCTTGAGAGCGTATGTGAGTAATCCGAGTATTTTGATTCTGGATGAAGCCACGTCTTCGATTGACACCTATTCTGAAGAATTGATTCAACGTGCTACGGAAACGATTACTAAAGGCAGAACCTCCATTGTGATTGCGCATCGCTTGGCAACGATTGTCAATGCTGATAAAATTGTGGTGATGGATAAAGGACTGATTGTAGAACAAGGAACGCATCAGGAATTAATCAACCGCGAAAGTGGGTATTACAAAAACTTGTATGATTCCCAGTTTTCGGTGGCGAATTAGTTTTTTTGCTGCGAGGCATTAAAGTTGCAAAGGTTTAAAAAATCAGTGTAAATCCGTTTAATCCGCGTGATACATTTTTTTTTCACAAAGAGGTAAAGAGATTAAGAGTAAAAATCAGTGTAAATCCGCTGAATCAGTGTAATCCGCGTGCCATAAATTTTCTTGCTTTTTTTTACGAGGGTTCAAAGGTCCAAAGGCTGAAAAAATAACAGATATGGATTTACACTGCTGCAGTTTGTTTAAAACAAAGGTGTTTTTCTGAAAATTTGTTAGTTTGCCACTTTATTACTTTGAAACTTTCTCAAAACAGAATAAATCCTTAAATTCGCCCAATCAATTAAATAAGAAAAACACACAAAATGAAATGCGCTTTTGCAAATTTCATTTTACAATTAAAAAATAAATACTAAAAAAATGAAATACGATATTATAGTTTTAGGAAGTGGTCCAGGTGGTTATGTTACAGCTATTAGAGCATCACAATTAGGCTTTAAAGTAGCCGTAATAGAAAAAGAAAACTTAGGCGGTGTATGCTTGAACTGGGGTTGTATCCCAACAAAAGCCTTATTGAAATCGGCTCAAGTTTTTGATTATCTAAAACACGCTTCTGATTATGGATTGACTGTTTCATCATTTGACAAAGACTTCCCTGCTGTTGTACAACGCAGTCGTAGTGTTGCTGATGGAATGAGCAAAGGTGTTCAATTCTTGATGAAAAAAAATAAAATCGACGTGATTGATGGTTTTGGAAAACTAAAACCAGGAAAGAAAGTTGATGTTACTGATGCAGCCAATAAAGTTACTGAATACAGTGCGGATCATATCATTGTTGCTACTGGAGCACGTTCTCGTGAATTGCCAAACTTGCCTCAAGATGGTGTAAAAGTAATTGGCTACAGACAGGCAATGACTTTACCAACACAACCAAAATCAATGATTATTGTTGGTTCTGGAGCGATTGGAGTTGAATTTGCACACTTCTACAACTCAATGGGAACTGATGTAACTATTGTAGAATTCATGCCAAATGTAGTTCCTGTTGAAGACGAAGACATTTCGAAACAAATGGAGCGTTCTTTGAAAAAAGCTGGTATCAAAATCATGACTAACTCATCCGTTGAGAAAATTGATACTACTGGAGCAGGTGTTAAAGCATTTGTAAAAACAGCAAAAGGAGAAGAAGTGTTAGAAGCGGAGATTTTACTTTCGGCTGTTGGAATCAAAACCAACATTGAAAACATAGGATTAGAAGAAGTAGGAATCGCTACTGACAAAGATAAAATTTTGGTAAATGCCTACAACCAAACGAACATTCCGGGTTATTATGCTATTGGTGATGTTACGCCAGGACAAGCATTAGCGCACGTAGCTTCTGCTGAAGGAATCAATTGTGTGGAGAAAATTGCAGGATTACACGTAGAACCTATCGATTACGGAAACGTACCGGGTTGTACCTATGCAACTCCAGAAATTGCTTCTGTAGGTTTGACTGAAAAACAAGCTAAAGAAAAAGGATACGAATTGAAAATTGGTAAATTCCCATTCTCAGCTTCAGGAAAAGCGAAAGCTGCCGGAACACCGGACGGTTTTGTAAAAGTAATTTTTGATGCTAAATACGGCGAATGGTTGGGTTGTCACATGATTGGAGCCGGAGTTACCGATATGATTGCTGAGGCAGTTGTGGCGCGTAAACTGGAAACTACTGGACACGAAATTCTAAAATCAATTCACCCACACCCAACAATGAGCGAAGCAGTTATGGAAGCCGTTGCTGATGCGTATGGTGAGGTAATACATTTGTAAATAATCAACGCGTAGATAGAGACGCACTGCAGTGCGTCTCTATCTACGCGTCTCCACAGAAAAATAGAAATCCGATTTGTGAAAGCAAATCGGATTTTTTTATGGGTTTAGCCAAAATATAACGAAGTGTATCTCTACTGTGAAATCGTCAAAACAACGCTGTTAAAAGTAGTTTCTTAACTTCACCCTACTAAAAAAAACAAATTAAACTACTGCAACTACCTAATCCTCTTATACATAAATACATTAACAATGAATTATGAAACTTTTATACAGAATTACGTAACAAAAATTTTAGATCTAATTCCGTAATTTGAATAACTTAAAACAGTTAAAATAAACGGAGTCATTTTCTTTTTATAATTATTTAAATATATGTCTTATGAAAAATATTTATCTAAATTCCGGAACAATAAATGAAGTTTTTAATGGACTTGAAACTTCTTTCAATGGAGTTTTAAATTCAAACAACAACGAATTTAATTTAGCGTTAGATACCAATTTGATTAAGGGAAATATTGACGGGATAACCTTTATAAATGGTATTACTTCGATTCAGGTTAACCTGAAATTTGCGGATGATGTAACGCTAAGTATGGAATCATTAAGTGCATCGTCAATTGTATTTGCGTACTGCACTGAGGGAACTTTCAAACACAGCTTTGGCATATCTGGTCACCAATCAACTCTTAGAAAACATCTTTCAACTGTTGTAACCAGTAGTCGAAGTATAAATACTATAGTACATTTCAAAAAAAATACACCTGTTCAATTTTCGATTATAAAAGTGGAAACCGCTGGCTTAGCACATACCATCAATGATTCTTTAATTTCAAATTTGAAGAAAACCTTTTTAGACAAACAACCAAATTATATGTATCAAGGCATTCAAAATTTGAGAATTGCAGAAAAGTTCCATCAGTTTAATGCTATTACAGAGCAAGGAATGTTGAGGCACATCATGAAAAAAGACATAATACAATCTATACTAACACTGGAGATTGATGACAACACAGACAACATAATTAAAATGTCACGTGCCATCAAATGTTCGGCTTTACATCAAATCAATGAATTAAAAAAGATATCCGGTTCTATTAAACACTATACTTTTGACGCTATGTTCAGCAAAGCTATTAATTCAAAAAACAGGATATTTATTAAGTAACTTTTAGAAAAAATTTTATTAAGCAGTGTCAATATTTTTGAAACTATTTACCATTTCAAGAATTAAGATAATTCATTTTTGAAGTCAGCACTATAAATCCGATTGGCGAAAGTCAATCGGATTTTTTCATAACACCATTTACAACACAAAGCATCCATTTTGTGGGAATTTAGCATATTAACATTTATTTACTAATCAAGGTTTTGAACCTATCGTATTGTACTCTATATTTGTATTTCGAGCCTTTTTACTAACGCCATTTCGATTTTATTATACCATAAATGAATACTGAAACCATCCGTTTTTCGAACACACTACACGAAAACCAAAATAAAAATTGGGTAAGAGCCATCGATTCTTCCAAAATCATCAATTGGATTGATGATTTATTCAGAATATTATTTCCCGAGAAAGCTTTGGAAACCATACAAATCGAATTGCTTTTGGACCAAAACAAAGCCAACTTTATTGCCATTCTTTCGGAGATTGTAAAAGATAAAACGGCCAATGAAATTCTGGATGACGCCGAATCTTTTTACACCGCGCTTCCGGACTTGTACACTTCGATGCAAAAAGACGCACAAGCCATATTAGATACGGATCCTGCTGCCGATTGTATTCAGGAAATCATCAATTCCTATCCCGGTTTTTTTGCCATAGAAGTCTATCGTATTGCCAACGCTATTGCTTCCCGAACCACTTGTCTGCTTCCGCGTATTCTTACCGAATATGCACACAGTAAAACCGGAATTGACATTCACCCAAGTGCTACAATTGATGTTCCTTTTATCATTGATCATGGCACCGGAATTGTCATTGGTGAAACCACAACCATAGGAAAACACGTGAGTATTTATCAAGGAGTCACTTTAGGGGCGTTGCAAGTGGAGAAAAACATGCAGGAAAAAAAACGCCATCCTACTGTAGAAGACCATGTTATTATTTATGCCAATGCCACCATTTTGGGCGGTAGCACAATCATAGGAAACCACAGTATTATAGGCGGAAATACGTTTATTACCAAGAGTGTGAATCCGTATTCATTTGTGATGCAATCCACAAAAAACACCGTTTTGAATCAGCAGGAAATAAAAGATATTAATTTTTTCTCCATCTAAATTATGACAAAATACAACAACATACTAGAAACAATAGGGAACACACCGCACGTAAAAATCAACCGTTTGTTTGGGACAAATCATAATGTCTGGATTAAACTCGAACGTGCCAATCCCGGAGCCAGTATCAAGGACAGGATCGCGCTTGCCATGATCGAAGATGCCGAAGAAAAAGGATTGTTAAGAGAAGGCGGTACCATTATTGAAGCTACCTCCGGAAATACTGGCATTGGACTCGCGATGGTTGCCGCTGTAAAAGGTTATAAATTAGTGCTGGTCATGCCAGAATCCATGTCCATAGAAAGGCGCCGACTCATGAGCCTTTATGGTGCCGAATTTGTGCTGACTCCTCGTGAAAAAGGGATGAAAGGCGCACTGGAAAAAGCACAGGAATTAGTAACCGAAATGCCTAATGCCTGGTCACCGCTTCAATTTGAGAATCCCGCCAATATCGAAATTCATAAAAAAACCACTGCTCTGGAAATCATAAAAGCATTTCCTGATGGTTTGGATTATTTGATTACCGGCGTAGGAACCGGCGGTCACATTACAGGTTGTGCAACCCTATTGAAACAACATTTCCCAAACTTAAAAGTGTACGCAGTAGAGCCCGAAGCATCGCCCGTTATCAGCGGTGGCGCACCGGCTCCCCACCCTATTCAAGGAATTGGCGCCGGATTTATCCCCATAAACCTGCATACTGATTTGCTGGACGGAACGATTCAAGTGAGCAAAGACGAAGCGTTTACCTATGCCCAAAGAGCCGCTAAAGAAGAAGGCATGTTCGTAGGAATATCCTCTGGAGCTTCGCTGGCAGCAGTGGCCAAAAAACTACCCGAAATCCCTGAAAACGCCAAAGTCCTGACTTTTTGTTACGACACCGGCGAACATTATTTAAGCATCGAAGGCTTATTTGTATAAACGAAAATCCCCTTTAAAACACGAACCGATTTGCGTACGCCAATCGGTTTTTTTTATGGTATTTAATTATTTTTGGGCGTGTCCTTATTGCAGCACTATTTTACAAATCACTTTATGTATTACGGCAACAAGGTCAGGCTGTTTGTTCCCGCTTTTATTGTTTTACCCTTCGGGATAAAACAATAAAGAGCTCCACGGCCATCCTTCACGCGAAACGTACTCAATCGACACATCCATAAGTACGAAAAGTATTCAGAAAATAATTTCGCCATTTGGCACACTATAGGAATTAAAATTATAAATTAGCGCAACAATGAAAAAGCCTTTTATGGCGTGTATAAGTCCAATTGGCTGTATATGCGCAACTGAGTCGCACATATAAACAAGTTAGCAGAAATTTCAGAACGACAACGGCAAAAAAACAAAACATCTAAACGAAATTAGACAAATGACGGAAAAAGAACTTACTGAAATAAGTGACCAAGAATTATTAGAGAAAAGAAAAAAGAAAAAATCAGCTTCCATAACTAATGCTGTATTTATTGGAATGATGATTGGAATTATAATTTACAGCATTGTGAAAAACAGTTTTGGATTTTTTACATTAATTCCTTTATTTTTTGCATTCAAAGCATTTGATAATTCGAAAAATAATAAAGCATTCGAAAAGGAAATGAAATCTCGAAATTTAAAATAAGAAATAATCTAAATTTGATTTGCATAAAAAGTTAACCAATTATATGAAGAAAAATATTTACGAAGAATTGACCAATGAAAAATTGATAAAAAAGAGAGGTTTGCTAAAAAGTGTTTCGATTGGCTTCGGAATTATTTTCATATTAGCTATCGCTATTTTAATTTATCTTTTAGCAGCAAAAGGATTTAAAAACGTTTCTATTGCAACACTTGTTCCTCTTTTCACATTGCCTATAACTTTTGTTCCTTTATTGATAAACTTAAGTTTACTGAATAAAGAAATTAAATCAAGAAATCTTTAATTTTTTTTGAAAATATATGGAACTAAATTGCCAGAACTGTAACAATCAAATAGCCGAAAAATATTGCCCCAATTGTGGACAATCTGCAACACTGAAAAGAATAGACAAACATTATATTTCTCACGAAATCCAGCATCTTTTACATTTTGAGAAAGGTATTTTCTACACAGCGAAAGAGTTACTTACCAGACCTGGAACTAGCATAAAAGAGTTTATAGATGAAAACAGGAATAAACACATAAAACCTGTTCCATTTCTTATTCTTACCTCATTACTCTATACATTAATTGCTCATTTCTTCCACGCTGACAAAATTTACAACGAAAAAGAAAAGCTATTATTTGTAAAATCAAGTATCGGTGACATTCAGCATTGGATGCAGACACATTATGGTTACGCAAACATCATAATGGGAGTTTTTATTGCACTTTGTGTGAGATTGCTATTTCGAAAATACAAATACAATCTGTTCGAAATTACGATACTTATATGCTTTGTAATGGGACAAGGAATGCTATTTTTAACCTTAGAAGCATTTTTTGTCGGACTACTAAGTAAGCAGGCTTTTATTGTTATTTTGACAGTAATTTCATTTGCATATCCGACTTGGGCAATTGGACAATTTTTTGACAAGTCGAAAATATCCAGCTATGTTAAGGCATTTTTCGCCTACATTTTAGGCTACTCACTATTTAACATTTCTATTATTATAGTTGGATTAATTGTCGACTTAATCTTGAAGTTGACATGAACGTAATGACAAATAATAACAGCCGCCAACAGCTAAGTTTTCGTTGCGTGCGCAGCACGAACAATGAAAACTGTGTTGAATGCGACGAACATTATTTAAGCATTGAACGTTTTATTTGTATAAATGGAAACCCTCTTTAAAATACGAACCGATTTGTGTACGCCAATCGGTTTTTTTAGGATTGCATTTTTTTGGGCGTGTCCTTGTTGCAGCACTATTGTATAAATAACTTTATGTATTACGGCAACAAGGTCAGGCTGTTTGTTCCCGCTTTTATTTTTTTACCCTTCGGGATAAAACAATAAAGAGCTCCACTGCCATCCTTCACGCAAAACGTACTCAATCGACACTCCCATAAGTACGAAAAGCATCCAATAAATAAAAAGCTCTGTTAATGATTTATAAGATAATTATTATATATTTGAAAATAAATAACTACTGATACTTATCAGACATAGCAACCCAATTTAGGGTGGATAAGTCGGATGCCATCAGACGTGTAAACAAGTTATGCGCAATTCGAACCAATATTATTTTAAAATCAATATTTTAACTATACAAAATACTAAGTATGAAACTTTTTAAAGAAAACAATTTAAAAAATTATTTAACACAAAAATTAGATAGAGCAAAATCAGATATTCAATATATGACTGAATTTGAAATTGCCAAAATATCTAAAGAAGATTTGCTAGCAAAATTAACTAAAGAAGCTACAGTTAAGCCTTTGAGTGTTAATTTACAAGATAGAACTGTAAAAGTAATGATGATTGATGTCCCAGCAGAAATTTTTCCAAGAACTTATAATGTATATTCTGGAGAAAAATATTCTTGTGCAAGAATTACGTATACTTATCCAAGTCCTAACGACTCACAATTAATGGGTTGTGCACCTTCCAATTATAATTCAAATCTTAATGTTGAACTGTCATTTTCTCCTAAAGAAATGCATGTAAACTATCAAACATTCTACGGTAACGAAAAATTATCTGATGATAAAAAAGCAGAAGTAAAAAAATGGATAACATCAGTTCATAAAGAGATTGAAAATACTACAAATATCATTAACGATGAAATCGAAAATTATAATAGCACTATTTCACAATCATTAGAAAAAGTTATTGATACTAAACTCCAAAATATAACAGAAAAGAATAAACAAAATGACGATTTAAATAATTTTTAAAACGAACAGCGCATAATCGAGTAGACGGCTCCGCCAGAAACTGACGGAGTGCGCCTCTCACACCACCGTACGTACGGGTCTCGTATACGGCGGTTCGCAAAGTGATGGGTTGAGTTCCATGTAGATTTCCAACATTGATTGATAGCCTTTCTTCTTGAGCCTTTGCAGGGTAATTGTAGTGGTTAGAATCGGACTCTGTGCAATGCGCCATCCTCCTTTTCTGGTTCTGCTCCAAGCATAAGCATGGTCTTTGTCAATCCCTAGTCGCATCAGGTTTTTCCTTTTGCGTTCGGGCTTTTTCCAGTCCGTCCAAATGCAATAGCGCAGGCGGTTACGCAACCAGCCATCAATATCTCGTAACTTTCCTTGAATACTTGTCCCCCGAAAATAGTTTAACCATCCTCGTTGGATTTTGTTGATTTTGCGGATGCGTTCCTCGAAACTTCTCGGTGCGGTTTTGCGCGTCACTTCTTTTAGACTCTGTTTGAGTTTTGCCCAAGCTTTGTCCCCTACGGTCAACTGGTACCTGCCTTTAACGCCTTTTTGATAGGTCGATGCAAACGAAAATCCCAAGATCGTGAACTGAATGGGTTTTCTAATCCCGCTCTTCTCCAGATTAATGGTCAGTTTTAGCTTGTCCCTCAAAAACAGAAAGATGGCATTACCAACCGTTTTGGCTTGGTATCTCGATTTGGTGTAGATACTGAAATCATCGGCATAACGGACAAACTTCAAGCCTTTTCGTGTCAGTTCTTTGTCCAATTCGTGGAGCAGAATGTTTGACAAAAGCGGACTTATTGGGCTTCCCTGAGGAACGCCTTTTCGTCGTTTGACCAGTTTTTCTTTGATGAGTATCGGCACTCGCAACCATTTGCGGATTAACCGCAAGGTGGTTGGACATTTTACCTTT